>DAIESR010000095.1 GCA_027346205.1 Beijerinckiaceae bacterium | reverse complement strand
TCCGAGCTTGGTCGGTGCCGCGGCTACATTCCCGAAATTGAATTCTCGGAAGCATCAGGTGAGCACGTTGGAAGAGCAGCTGATGGGGTGCGTCAGAGTATGGCTGCAAGGCCAACCGCCCGCCTTTAACAGTCCGCAGATGGTGGATCTGATTACTTATCTGACATCGCTGTCGAAAGGTTCTGTCATGGGCAAGCAGTTCTGAGCTATCCCCTCGCGGTGACTCCGCCGGTCCCGTCACCACCATTGTCTGATTGCGACATGTGACCCTCGCCATGGCGAGGTCGAAAGCCTCGGCAACCTGCACCGAGGCGAGTTAATTTCCGTCAAAGACACGGCATCGGCGAAGAAACTGAGGGGATCGCGCCTATGGTGCTGCGGGGTCTTTCGAGGCCATGTGCGGCTTGATCAAGTGGCTCCAATATTGCTTAAGTCTGCGTCCAGGGAGTCTCAGCGACACGAGCCATGCAGCCAGAAACACCTTCGCCAAAGATCCGCGTCACCGAAGAACTCATCAATTTTGGCGAGGTTCTGCCGGAGGTGAATGAGATTTTGCAGCGTGGCGTTGGGCTCTATCGCCGCGATCCCGCTGCTGCCGACAAGGCTTTTCGCGAGGCGCTGGCGCTTGCCCCGGATCAGCTGCCGACCTATCTTTGCCTCTATAAGATTCATACTTATCAGGGCAATCTCGATGAGGCTGTGGCGATCGCCCGCGCCGGGCTCGCCGAGGCCACGCGCCAAGCCGGGCTGGACCCGGATTGGCAGGTTTGGCGGGCGGAGCAGATTTCCGACGACGTGAATGGCCCCGGGCATTTCGCGCTTTATACGATGAAGGCTTTGGCCTTCATTCATCTGCGCCGCGACGAAAGCAAGGAATCGCAGCGCTATCTCGAAAAGCTCGCCGATCTCGGCGCGATGGAAACCGTAGGCGGCAGCGTCATCGCGGCGCTGTCCGCCGGGGTCGGATAGTTTTGATATAGTCTATGTTCTTCCGGCGATTTCTCGCGAGGTTGGAGACAGGGACTCGAGACGCAAAGACTTGTGAAGAGACGCAAGGCCGAAAGGAAGAACGATGGAACCAGTCTTCATTCGCACCACATCGGATGGTCGCAAGATCGAAGTCATCAACGGCAATGTGTGCGTCGACGGAAGGCCCGTCGCCGAAACACTCACCGATGTGAAGGTTCATCCGAACAAGGAGGCGATCCTCTTCGCTCTGCCGAATGCCGCCTTCATGGCGGGGCCGGTCGCGCTGACGGCGGAAGAGGCGTCGGTCGCGCGTGGCGCGATGGAGGCGGCCAAGCCCGGCCTCAATGATCGGATCGGCATTGAAGAGCGTTTCCGCAAGGGCTGGAACAAGCGCGCCTTCGAAATGGGTATCGAATAGGCCGCGTTGCGCCTTTCACCCTTTATTAAGTTCTGCGTCACCCGCGCCGCCATCGGATGAAGATCTATGGCGCGGATGGCAAGCGGCCTCCTGTTGCGGGGGTTGCGCAGGAGGTCGCCTCGACCCATTGCTTATTCTTTTGAAAGCCGCCAGCGCCGAGGCATTCCCGGCACGGCGCGGCTGTTTGTGTGGACGTGCTTATATGAAGCCGGTGGCTTGCGCGTTGCACAACCCCGATAGCGCCGATGGGCGGCAACGGGAAGGGGCCGCTTAATCACGGCCGGCCGCAGCGGCGCGACCGCAGCAAAAACCTATTGTCAGAAAAGCCGCGTTGCGGTTATTGAATCTGTTCCAGACGAACTTCGCGCCTGCCCAAATCACGCATGATCCTGCGTGATTGAAGTTGTGCGCGAGGCCCGCAGCGTCGGACGTGCTGTTCCTGTCCGACAGAGTTGGAGATTGGTCTACACAATTGTCAGCAGCAACCATCGTGAGGAACGAAAGGTGGAACCTGTTTTCATTCGCAATACATCCGACGGCCGTAAGGTCGAGGTCATCAACGGCAGCGTCTGTGTCGACGGGAGGCCCGTGGCGGACACGCTGACCGAAGTCAAAGTCCATCCCAATAAAGAGGCGATCCTGTTCGCCTTGCCGAATGCCGCCTTTATGGCCGGACCGGTCGTACTGACGGCGGAGGAAGCCTCCGTCGCGCGCGGCGCGATGGAAGCGGCAAAGCCCAGCCTCAGCGATCGGGTTACGATCGAGGAGCGCTTCCGCAAGAGCTGGAACAAGCGCGCCTTCGAATGCGGCATCGAATAGGGATTGGGATAGCTCAGAATCCTGCAACGAACTTCATGGCCGGGCTTGTCCCGGCCATTCATGTTTCCGCACTCCATACCCTTATCATGGCGATACCCGAGACAAACGCGGCCATGACAAATTGACTATCTCGATGTGATGGCATTGCGCAGTTCGATCGCATGGGCGATGCGCGTCAGCTGCTCGATGCTTGCACCCGTGCCACGAATGTCGAGCGTGCCATAGTCGAAAAGCCGGCCGAGAATCGATTGGTCGACGACCACGGACTCGATCTTATCTATATTCATCTCGGCCGTGTGCCGGGTGATGAAGCCGGTCTTATAGATGACGCGATGGTTCGTCACGGCGATCTCGGTCGTGAAACTCTGCCACCACGCATGGACCAGGGCGACCAAGGCGAACACCAGGCACAAAGCCACGAGCGCGACGGCGATCATCCAAGGATAATTCGTGGCGTGGAAATGGACGGCGGCAGCCATGGCGCCCCCACTGCACAGAAACCAGAAGATCGCTTGCCAATAGAGGATCCAATGCAATCGGCCGATGACGAGCACGTTCTCGCCCGGCTGCAATATGTGCTTCACATAGCTCATGCTGTCGCGGCCCGCGAGAGGTGGAGGCCAGGGCAGCTTATCCAATCATCGCGGCGAGATCCAGGCATAACCATAGGCAGTATAGATCGACGGGCGAAAGAGTCATGCGTCGAGTACGCTGCGCACCTTGGCCGCGAGCTGTTCGAGCGTGAACGGCTTGGCGAGGAATTGGACGCCTGAATCGAGCACGCCGCCATGGACCGCGGCATTGGGCGTGTAGCCCGTCGTGAAAAGCACTTTGAGGTCCGGGCGCTGGCGCGTGGCTTCGTCGGCGAGCTTCTTCCCGTTAATTTCAGGCATCACGACATCGGTGAGCAGCATTTTGACGTCGGGCGTATGTGCCAGAATGACGAGCGCATCACAGGCCTTCTCGCTATCATAGACGGTATAGCCGAGTTCATGCAAAGCCTCGCTGGTGAGACGGCGCATCAACGGATCATCCTCAACAAGGAGAATGACCTCGCTGGCGTTGCCCGTCTGCATGGGTGCCGCTTGCATAGGCGCCGTCTCTTGCGTATCGCCGATGAATCGCGGCAGATAGATTTTCACCGTCGTTCCGCAGTTGGGCTCCGAATAGATGTTGATGTGGCCGTTCGACTGTTTGACGAAGCCATAGACCTGGCTCAACCCGAGACCGGTTCCGACGCCGGCCGGCTTGGTCGTGAAGAAAGGATCGAAGGCCCGGGCGACAGTCTCCGGCTTCATGCCGATGCCGGTGTCGGTGATGGCGATCAATACGAATTGGCCAGCACCCACTTCGCCGTGCTGTTTGCGATAAGCCTCGTCGAGATAGGCATTGGCGGTCTCAATCGTCAGCCTGCCGCCGTCTTGCATGGCGTCGCGCGCGTTGATCGCGACATTGAGGATCGCGTTTTCTAGCTGATGCGTATCGGCCTTGGTCCGCCACAGGCCAGCCGCCGAGACCGTCTCTATACTGATGTGATCGCCGAGAATCGAGCGCAGGAGATCCGACATATTGGCGATCATCTTGTTGGCGTCGAGAGGCTCGGGCGAGAGCGGCTGCTGCCGCGCGAAGGCGAGCAGGCGATGCGTCAGGGCGGCGGCGCGCTCACTGGCCTTGAGAGCGGCCTCCATGAAACGGTCGATCTTGAAGTCGCCCTTGCTGACGCGGCGCTGGATCAGATCGAGGCTGCCCGAGATCACGCCCAGCATATTGTTGAAGTCATGCGCTATGCCGCCGGTGAGCTGGCCGATCGCTTCCATCTTCTGCGCCTGCCGCAACTGGCTTTCGGCGCTCTCGCGCAGATTGATCTGCTCAAGCAGCTCCTGATTGGTGAGCATCAGATGATCGCGCGCGGCCGCGAGTTCCACGAAGGAATGCCGGGTGAGAATGGTGGCGAGAATGCCGACGGCGCAGATAAGTAAGAAGGAGATGCCGGCGCCGATCTGAGAGAGCTTGCCAAGCATCGCCCAGCGAGATAGCCGCAGGCTCAACTGCCGATTCTCCTCATCCGTCATCGAAAACAGAAGGTGACGGAGTTCGTACATCGAGCGCAATTCTGTGTTGGTTTCGCTCTGCGCATGGGGTGCGTTGGCGCGCCCGCGTCGGCTTTTGTCGATCGCGTTGCGCAACTCCAGCAGTCTGGCTGACGTAAGCTCTCGCAATGGAGAGAGGGCTTGTAGTTGACGCGGATTGTCGGCGACGAGATCTGATAATTTATTGATCGCCGCGGGCAGTGTGGCGCTGCCGCTTTCGTAGGGCTGGAGATAGGCCTCATCGCCGGTAAGCAGATAAGCGCGCGCATTCGATTCCGCGCGTCGAACGAGCGTGTGGATTCGGAAAATCTCGTTGCGGACGTCAAGGGTGTGGTGCACCCATCGATCTTCGGATTGAGTGCGCGCCGCAAGCCAGAAAGTGCCAATGAGTAGCATGGCCGCCAGTGCGATGGTGGCGATGCTGCTCCAATAAAGGGCAGCGAGTGGTTTTGAGCGCGCGGCTGACACGGGACTTAAGCGTTCCGCCAGCTATATGGTTCCGTCATTCTTTCACCCTGGCGCAGCTTTGACACAAGCGAGGCGAACACAAGTTCAGGAAATGCCAAGTTCACGAGATAATATCTCCGAGGTTGCGGCGTAAAAAAGAAATTCGGTAACGAAGTCGAACATATTCGGCGGCAGAACGACTCCATTGAGAGGGGATGCTTTCATCGGAACGACTTGCTGGCCGAAGCGGCATTTGCACGCATCCGGCGAATGAGATAGACGACATGAGCATGGGGCAATTCTTCCGGCCCTTTTCGCTCCGATTGTCCTGGATTTGCCGCCAAAAGGCACATCTTCAGCCATACTCCGGCGGCATGTATCGCGACGGTATTGGAATTTTTACGCGCGCCGGCCAAGATGAAGCCCGCGCGCCGAAGGACCCGCCGAATATGGCTGCGTCCGCCGGTTTTGATTTCGAATTCGTTGGAAATTCGCGCCGGTTGGATCGACAATACGGGCTTCGGAACGATTTAATCCCTTTGCAATCATCGAAGTCCGAGCGGTTTAACGCTATTTCTGCTCCGAGATATGAGGCGAGTCCCTGATGCCCGAAGCCAATACGACCACAATCGAGACCGCGATCATGCGTTCGGCGGAAGCGGCGCTCGATCGAGTCGCTGCGGCGCGCAGCTCGATCGGCACCGTCATCTTCGGGCAGCCGCAAGTGGTTGAAGAAGCTTTGGTCACTTTGCTCTCCGGCGGACACGGCTTGTTGGTCGGCGTGCCGGGCCTGGCCAAGACAAAGCTTGTCGAGACTTTGGGGACGGTGCTGGGCCTCGATGCCCGACGGGTGCAGTTCACGCACGATCTGATGCCCGCCGATATTCTCGGCTCGGAAGTCTTGGAGGAGACGGCTGATCATCGCCGTGCGTTCCGTTTCGTCAAAGGGCCGATTTTCGCGCAGTTATTGATGGCCGATGAGATCAACCGCGCGAGCCCGCGCACGCAATCGGCGCTCTTGCAGGCCATGCAGGAACAGCATGTGTCCGTCGCTGGCGAGCGTCATGATCTGCCGCATCCCTTCCATGTGCTCGCGACCCAGAATCCGCTGGAACAGGAGGGTACCTATCCTTTGCCCGAAGCGCAGCTCGATCGCTTCCTCATGCAGATCGACGTGACCTATCCTGACCGTGCCGCCGAAAAGCGCATCCTCATCGAGACGACGGGCGACCAAGGCGCGACGCCGAAGCCGGCGATGACCGCCGAGGATCTCATCGCGACGCAACGGCTCGTGCGCCGCCTGCCGGTTGGCGATTCCGTGATCGAATCGATTCTGGATCTCGTGCGCGGCGCACGGCCAGGCGAGGGTGATCCCGCCATTACCAAGCAGATCGCCTGGGGGCCGGGACCGCGCGCCGCCCAGGCTCTGATGCTTGCGACCCGCGCTCGGGCGCTCGTCGATGGGCGCCAGTCGCCGTAGCGCCACGGTGTTGTGGCGCTTGCCACGCC
>DAIESR010000082.1 GCA_027346205.1 Beijerinckiaceae bacterium | reverse complement strand
TATGTCAAGATCATTCTTGAGAGGCTGAATATAGCGGATGCCTTTCGAGTCAATGCCGGAGAAAGCTTCATGACCAAAGATCCGAGCTTCGAAGAGCTCGTGCCCAGCGCGCCCAAGGGGCGGTTCGACGGCATCAGGCGTCCATATACGCCGGCCGATGTCCTGCGTCTGCGCGGCTCGTTCGCGATCGCCCACACGCTTGCCGAGCGCGGCGCCAATCGGCTCTGGCAGCTTTTGAAGGAGCGTCCCTTCGTTCCTTCGCTTGGCGCCTTGACGGGCAATCAGGCCGTGCAGCAGGTCCGCGCCGGACTGGAAGCGATCTATCTCTCCGGTTGGCAGGTCGCGGCCGACGCCAATGTGGCCGGCGCCATGTATCCGGACCAGTCGCTCTATCCGGCCAATTCCGGCCCCGACCTGGCGCGGCGCATCAACAATGCCTTCAAGCGCTCGGACGAGATCGAACATGCCGAAGGCAATGTGACGCGCGATTGGTTCGTGCCGATCGTCGCCGATGCCGAGGCGGGCTTCGGTGGCGCGCTCAATGTCTTCGAGATCATGAAGGCCTATATCGATGCGGGCGCCGCCGGCGTCCATTTCGAGGATCAGCTCGCGTCCGAAAAGAAGTGCGGCCATCTCGGCGGCAAGGTTCTCATCCCGACGTCCCAGCATGAGCGCAGCCTCACCGCAGCGCGTCTCGCCGCCGATGTCTGCGGCGTGCCGACCTTCGTCATCGCCCGCACCGATGCCGAATCGGCGAGGCTCATCACCTCCGATGTCGACGAGCGCGATCGCCGCTTCATCGAGCCGGACAGCCGCACGCCGGAGGGATTTTTCCGGCTCAAGGAGAATACCGGTCTCGATCATTGCATCTCGCGCGGCCTGGCTTACGCCGAAGTCGCCGATCTGCTCTGGTGGGAGACCTCGCATCCGGATCTCGAAGAGGCGCGCATCTTCGCCGAGGCGATCCATTCGCAGTTCCCCGGCAAGCTGCTCGCCTATAATTGCTCGCCCTCCTTCAACTGGCGGGCGAAGCTCGATGTCGCGACGATCGAGAAGTTCCAGCGTGAACTCGGCGCCATGGGCTATAAATATCAGTTCGTCACGCTCGCCGGATTCCATTCGCTCAATCTGTCGATGTTCGACCTCGCGTCGGGCTATCGTGATCGCGGCATGGCGGCCTATTCGGAATTGCAGCAGGCGGAATTCACCGCCGAGAAGCATGGCTATACGGCCACGCGGCATCAGCGCGAAGTCGGCACCGGCTATTTCGATGCGGTGGCCGAGGCGATTTCGGGCGGCAAGTCGTCGACGATCGCGCTGCGCGAATCAACTGAAGCGGCGCAGTTCAAGGGTGACGAGAGCGAACAGCCCCGAGTTGTCGCGGCCGAGTGACGGCCGGCCGAGCCGCCGCGCGGACATCACTTGATCGTGAGGCGGCATGATGTGGCCGATATCGATAAATCAAACAATGCCCGGCCCAGCGCCGGGCATTGTGCTTTATCTGGTGCAATTATCGCGCGTCGAGTCTAAGGCGTGCCATGTCTGCATCTCATCGGCTTTCTTTGTCCGCGCACGTCCGGTCAGCCTTGCCGCTGCAGGGCTTTTGTGCTGAGTTGGCCGGGGCGCCGGGACATGCTCTGATTGTGTGATGTACAGCTGTGTGCCGGCTCTGAAAGATGAACTCGGAGGATTTCGCGAGCATGTCTTTGAAAATTCGGTCGGCGGCAAGTTGATCGCGCTTTCAGTCACGACGCAAATCTTTGATGATGAGTCGATCGGTTCCGCCAAGCGGCGGGGCGATCTACGGGGGTAGGCGGGCTGAAAGGGTTCAAGAGTTTGGCCTCGGCCGGAATGGACCGGATCCAAGCTCATGGCCAACTTTGTGGCCAAGTTCGTGGCCAAGTTCTGGTCAGGGCAGGCTTGGGCTTGGCATTTTCCTTCCCCTCCCTTCGCGACAGACAATTTGCGCAGATCGAGTGGAGCGTCACGGGTGAAGAATTTGCCGGTCCAGGAGAGAGCGGTTCAGAACATGGCCGCCCCGGAGCTAGGGGGCGAGGGAGAGCAGAGCGCATTCGACCTTTGCCGGCTGCTCGAAGCCCGGGAGATGGATCGCTACGATCTTTATGGCCGCCATCTGAACGATATGATGGTGCGTGTGCTGCAGACGATCGGCTATGACGTCGGCTTTCGCGTCGGCCACGGTCAATATCTCTTCGATCGCAAAGGCGACCGCTATCTCGATCTGTTGAGCGGCTGGGGTGTTTTCGGCATCGGCCGCAATCATCCAGTGCTGCGAGATGCCTTGAAGAGCGTGCTGGCGGCCGATCTGCCCAATCTCGTCCAGATGGATGTGTCCGTGCTCGCCGGCCTGCTGGCCGAGCGGCTCCTGTCCTTCGTGCCCTATCTCGACAAAGTATTTTTCGCCAATTCGGGCACCGAGGCGGTCGAGGCGGCGATCAAATTCGCCCGCTGCGCGACGGGCCGGCCGGGCATCGTCTATTGCGACCATGCCTTTCATGGCCTCAGCTATGGCTCATTGTCGTTGAATGGCGATCCGACCTTCCGCGACGGGTTCGGCCCGCTTCTCCCGGGCTGCGCGGAAGTGCCTTTCAACGATCTCGCGGCGCTGGAACAAGCCCTAGCGAGCCGTGAGGTCGCGGGCTTTATCGTGGAGCCGATCCAGGGCAAGACGGTCGAAGTGGCCGATGATCTTTATCTACGCGGGGCACAAGCGCTGTGCCGCAAATATGGCACGCTCTTCATCGCCGACGAGATTCAAACCGGCCTCGGGCGCACCGGCAAATTCTTCGCCATCGAACATTATGGGGTCGAGCCCGACATGGTGCTGGTTGCCAAGGCCCTCTCTGGGGGCCATGTGCCGATCGGCGCGATTTTGATGCGCAAGCCGATTTTCGACAAGGTCTTCAGCCGTATGGATCGCGCCGTGGTGCATGGCTCGACCTTCGCCAAGAATGATCTCGCCATGGCGGCCGGCCTTGCGACGCTCGAAGTGATCCAGTCCGAGCGGCTGGTTCAGAATGCCGCGCGCACCGGCGCGCGACTCATCGCCAGCCTGGAGCGCTTGGCGGAGCGCTACGAGCTCGTCAAATCGGTGCGGGGCAAAGGCCTCATGATCGGCATCGAATTCGGTCCGCCGCGCTCGCTCAAGCTGAAAGCCGCTTGGACCTTGCTGGAGACGGTCAAGGCCGGGCTTTTCTGCCAGCTCATCACCATCCCGCTCTTTAAGGATCACAAGATCCTCGTGCAGGTCGCAGGCAATGGCAATCATGTCGTGAAGCCCCTGCCCGCGCTCGTGATCAATGATACGGATTGCGAATGGATCGAGCGCGCCTTCGAGAGCGTGATCGCGGACAGCCATCAAGTGCCCGGTGCTGTGTGGTCGTTTGGCAAGACCATGACGGAAAACCTGCGCAAGACAGCCATAGGCCGCTGAAGCGAGCGGCTGTCGGACGCACCCGTAGCGACCTGTATGGTTTTACGCGCCTCCAAGCTTGTGAGACGCGCCGGAACAGTTTATAGGCTGGGCGAAACGCGCCTGCATGGCTTAAGCACAGGCGGCGCAGGTTTTTCCAACATGCGGGATAGTGCCTTTACGGCTTGGCCGCATATGGCCGATTTCAAGATTTGGGGTTTTTACCGATGAAACCGGATATCCATCCGCGCTACCACATGATCAAGGTCGTCATGACGGACGGAACGGAATTCATGACCCGCTCGACCTATGGCGACGACGGGGCGACATTGAACCTCGACATCGATCCCAAGACGCATCCGGCCTGGACCGGCGGGTCGCAGCAATTGCTCGATCGCGGCGGGCGCGTGTCGCGCTTCAATTCACGCTTCGGCAATATGACCTTCGGCACGAAGAAATAAGCTGCGTGCTGGTGCTTTGGCGGAATAAAAGCCCGGCCATTTGAGCCGGGCTTTCTGCATTGGAACTGACATTGCGAGGCACGGATCGGCGTTTCGGGTTCGGCGGATGGATGTCATCCGCCGAATCTGCGGCTCTAGCTGATCAAGCTTCCGCCACGGCGAAGGCCGCGCGCAGCAATTCGCGTTGCTGTTCCAACGGCTTCAGCTCGCGGCTGCGGCGCGGCTCTTCTTCGTTCGCGCGATAAATGGCGCGATCGAGATGAAGGATGCGAGTTTGTAGCCGTAAGGATTTGTCGATGATATCGACGAGGCGGGGCGGCAATTGCTCCAGCACATCGGGGCTCGCCGCAACCTGCTGCTCGCTGAGCTTGACTTTGCGCTTTTCGCTTGCCGCTTCGGTTTGTGTCAGCTCTCCTTCA
>DAIESR010000075.1 GCA_027346205.1 Beijerinckiaceae bacterium | reverse complement strand
GGCGGATGGGCTGAAATAGCCGGTGAGCTCGGCATAAACCATATCGTGCCACCACGTATAGACGCCGGCTCCAGCGACCGTGCCGGCAAAGGCACCTTCGAGCATCGTCGCAGGAGGCCCGAAACCGGGTCCGGTCGCCGAGCCGATATAGGGTATGCCCCAGGCAGGGGTAGTGTTCCACACGTCCTGGACGGTCGGATTATTGTTGACGTCTATGCCGTAAATGAGATCGATGCCGAAGAGCTTGGCAGAGTCTGCGTAGCGGATATCCGTATTGTCGAGCGCGAGGCTATGCCCGACGCCGTCATAGGTCCCTTGAACGAAAGCGCCGAGATTGCCGTAGACCGTGCCGCCATAGAAAAGGCTCGCTTGGTTGAGAACCACATTATTGTTCGTATGCGTCTCCGACGTCGGCGGCGCATCCATATTTTTTCCGAAATGCTCGAATTGCGGCCCTTGAATCATCGCGGCGATCGGCGGCGCTTTCGCGGCTGGCAGACCGCCGCCCATCGTATAGCCACCGAGTTTGAATTCGCGCCCGAAGGGAGTCAGCTCGGGGAAGGCGGTATGACAAGCGGCGCAAGGTTGTCCGGTCTGTCTCGCAAAACTCGGAAGAGCCGATGCTGGCTCTGGTTTCCATAAGAGGCCGACGCAGAGCAATGCGCCGGCGACGCCGGCGATCCCACCCAGCGCAAATCTCATTGAAAGACTGCCCGACGCGTCAGGATCGATGACGGTCTCGCTTTGATCAATGGATTGGCTGATGACATCGCAATTGTGACGCGATGATGCGTTCGTCATGACTGTCCCCCCGCTCAAACTTTCCATCGCAACCGCGTTTCGCGTGCCACGACGGACCAGCCCCCCGCACCGTGCTCAACATTGGAGAGCCAGTGGATTTATTTCTTATAGAGGATCGATAACGACGGAGATTTGATCTCCGTCAAGACTACGTAAATCATGATGTTTATCGTACCGGTTTGCAACGCGGCATAGTCATGTGAATGCGCAAATTTGATGCGGTGTTGCCGAAATGCACAAAAGGCTTTTCGGATTTGTTCGAATCGGAATCATAATAGCGCTTTGGAAAGGATCGATGATGATTAAACCATCTGAAGAAGAAAAGGGCAGCACAAGACGCGGCCTTTTGAAGGCGGCTCTCGCCGTCGCGGCCGCCATCCCGTTTCTGGGCCTGACCACGCGGCCCTCGAAGGCGGCAAAAGTGTCCAAAGCGGCGGTCGCTTATCAGGATAGCCCGAAGGGCAGCCAGCGCTGCGACAATTGCCGGCTGTTTGAGCCGCCGAAGTCCTGCCAGGCGGTCCAAGGTGTCATCAGCCCGAACGGATGGTGCCGGCTCTGGGGGCCTAAGGGCTAAGGGCTCGTTTCCCGCAATGGTTCTTCAGCCGCTGCATGAGGCGATGTGGCTGAAGGGCCATCTTCTCATCGTTTCGGCCTATATCTCGTCAACCTATATCTCATCGGCCTATATTGTTGAGAGTTTGCGCGACTCGTTCAATTCG
>DAIESR010000051.1 GCA_027346205.1 Beijerinckiaceae bacterium | reverse complement strand
CCTAATGCCCCAACCTTTGAAGCAAGTCACGGACATGCACCTGATCGGCCTTATAATTGCCGGTCAGCGTATACATCACGAGATTGACGCCGCCGCGCAGCGCCATTTCATGCTGGCGCGCACCGCCCGGCACCAAAGTATAGAGCGGCTCGTCGAGACGATCGGCCGCCCAACCCGCGGCGAGATCATTCGACGTGATGATGATCGGCGAGACGCCGTCGCCGGACCGGGCCGGCCGCGCGCCATCGGCGGGATTGGCCGGCGGCAGAGCTTCGATCCATGTGCGCCCATCCGCGTAGCGGCCGACGAAACCATTCAGAAGATAGAAGGTCTTGGTCACCACATGATCGGGCGGCACGGGCTCAAGCTGCGGCACATCGACTCCGTCGAGCAAATGCCGCAGCCATAAAGACTCAGGGCTCGGCGGTCCGTCCGGACGTGCCGTCAGCGCATCGCGCGTGTCGAACACGATCGTTCCGCCCTGCTTCATATAGGTCGCGACGCGGGCCACGGTCGCGGACGAAGGCTGCGGGTTCGAAGCGACGATCGGCCAATAGAGCATGGGATAGAAGGCAAGTTCGTCGCGCGCCGGATCAATGCCGACGGGCCTACCCGGTGTCAGCGAGGTGCGCTGCGCCAGAACGCGTGACAGAGAGAGAAGGCCGCTCCTGCTTTCCTCGTCGACCTGCGCATCGCCGGTCACCACATAGGCGAGCCGCGTCTTGAGGACAGAATCGAGATCGCGCTGCGACAGCGGCTGATCTTGACGCGGATCGGCCTTGGAAGGCGAAGGCGCGAAGCTGAAAGCCACGAAGGCCAGCATCACAGCCGCCGCCGCGTGGCCGACACGGCGCCGGAAACCGCCACCGAGCCAGATCGATGCCAAAGCATCGACGCAGAACAGCAGAAAAGCCGCCGCCAGCAATGGCGGGCGCAAATCGACCGGAGAGGCTTTGCGCAAAGGCTGATCTACAAAGCTGAGGCCGGAATAATCCGCAGCCGCGAGACTATCATTGGCCCGCATCGCATTGACCGCCAGAAGCTGCTCCGGCGGACCATAGAAGCCCGGCGGATGCTCGCTGTCGCCTATGTCCGCGAAATTGACTGGCACCGGCTTTGCCGTCGCCGGCGGCGCACCAAGGCGGCCGAAACCATCGAGCGTGCGCGTCGGCGGCACGGTCTCCGCCTTTCGCTGGCTTTGGCCCTGCTCGTTTTGACCCTGCTTGGCTTCGGCAGTCTTGCTCTGATCCGCGGATTTGCCCATTTCGCTAGAAAGAGACACGATCTTGCGCAGCATGTCGACGAACAGGCCTGACAAAGGCAGGTTGGACCATGTCGTATCCGCCGTCACATGGAACAGCACGATCATGCCGTCGCCGTCCCGGCTCGCGGTGACGAGCGGCGTACCATCCGCCAATTGCGCCCAGGTCTTGGCCTCGAGCCCGGCATCCGGCTCGGCGAGCACCTGCCGCCGCACCGTCACCTCATCCGGCACTTTGAGACCGAAGAAGGGACTGCGCTGCTCGAAAGGCGCCAGCTTCTTCGGCCTTTCCCAAGACAAAGCACCGCCGAGGACACGGCCGCCGCGCCGCAGCCGCACCGGCACCAGATCGTCGGAGGATGCCGCGAGCCGCGTGCCGGCAAAGCGCAGCAGAAGCCCGCCCTTCTCGATGAACTGTTTGAGCCGCGCATGATCCGGCCCCGTCACCATGCCCACATCGGCAAGGATCAGCACGGCGACATGATCGTCGAGAAGCACCGCAATGGGATCGGGCGTGCCGGGCCGCGCCTCCCGGACGTCGGCAAAGGGCGCAAGCGCCTTTTTGAGATAATAGTCAGGCGCGAGCAGAGGCAGCGAACGGTCGGCAGTCTCGCCGCTGACAATGCCGACACGGCGCCGCTTCCAGCGTTCATCGATGAGCGAAACCGCGCCCGCCGAATGTTCGTCGACAATCTCGAGCCTGGCGATATCATTGCGCAACTCGACCGGCAGATCGAATTGCGCTTTGGTCTCGGTCGCGCTCACCGCGTCCGGCGCACGAAAATCGAAACGCGCATCACCGAGCGCGAGCCCCTTGCGATCGAGCGCGCGGACGATGCCTTGCGCCGGGCCGTGGGCACCGCTGCGCAAGACCCGCACCGCGAATGTGCCGCCTTCATTCTTCGGTCCCGCCAAGGCATAAGCAGACCTGTCGCTCGTCACCAGCGTGACCTTCGGGACGAGGCCCGCGAGCTTTTCGGCGAATGCCCGCACCCGGCCGCGCGCCACGCCATCGGCGATCCAGACGACGTCGGCCTTCGGCCATTGATGCATGAAATTCTGGAGCGCCGGTACGAGCGTCATCTCGTCAGGCACGAAGGGCTGCGGCTTGATCGCTCGCAAATGATCGAGCGTATGCGCGGCATCGGAAGCAATGATCTCGCGGCCGCCTTCCGACACCGCGGCCACGGCCACCGTCTGGCCGCGGCGGCCCGCGGCCTCGATCCATTGCGTGGCCGCGGTCAGGCGCTGGACCCAATTCGGTGCCGCGGGCCAGCCGTCATCGAGCAGAACGAGCAAGGGCCCCTTCCCGCTCTCGCCAGCCGGCAGCGGATTGAGGATCGGGCCGGCCACGGCGAAGATCAGCGCCGCCGCGATCGCCAGCCGCAAGGCAAGCAGCCACCAGGGCGTATAGGCGGGCGTCTCCTCCCTGGGCTGAAGATCGAGGATCAGCCGCAACGGTGGAAAGGGCACGCGGCGCGGCCGTGGCGGCGTCACCCGCAGCAGATAATAAAGGACCGGGAGGCCGGCCAAAGCGACCAGCACAGCAGGCACGGTGAAGGCAAGCGGCAATCCCAACATTAGCCAGCAAACCTCACAGCCTGCATGTCGGTTCCCGCTTCCAGCCGCATGCGCAAAGCGAGCAGCGCTTCCGATGCCGGACGGTCCGTCCGGTGCAGCAAAACTGTCCAACCGCGTTTTGCAGCGGCCTCACGCACCGCCTCGCGATGCGCGGCGAGCCGCAACATATAATCTTCGCGAAAGGCTTCCGCCCGCCCCACTCTGAGGCTCGCCGAAGAATCCACATCGAGGAACTCGGTGTGGCCCGTGAATGGGAAAGTTTCCTCGATCGGATCAGCGATCATGACGAGATGGCCGCGCGCCCCGCCGGCCGAAAGGCGGCTGATCTTGTCGGCGATCTCTACGCGGTCGGCCAGGAAATCGGAAATCCAGATGAGCTGCGTGCGCGCCTGCAAGACATTGTTGGGCGGCAATTCGGACGGCGTGAAGTCCGAGACGGCTTCCTCGGTGAGCATCGTCTCGGCGAAACGATCGATGATGTTGCGCATCGCCATCGGACGCGTGAGGCTGAGAAGCCCCACCCTTTCGCCACCACGCACGAGAAGATCGGCCGCGGCCAACCCCAGCACGAGCGCGCGGTCGCGCTTCGACTGCAGTGCGAGCTTGGAGACGAAGCTCATGGACGCGGATCGGTCGATCCAGATCCAGACCGTATGCGCGGCCTCCCATTCGCGTTCGCGGACATAGAGTCGATCGTCGCGCGCCGAGCGGCGCCAATCGACATTGGTGGCCGGCTCGCCGGTGACAAAGGGCCGAAATTGCCAAAAGCTCTCGCCGACGCCAGCCCGCCTTCGGCCGTGCATGCCATGCATCACGCTGGAAGCGACGTCTTTGGCAGCGACGATCAGGCTGGGGAGACGACGTGCGACGTCCTCCGCCGCGCCCCGGACGCGATCGCCGTCTCGCCGCTCAGCCTCGTCGAGGAGCCGCACCTCACTCATCTATCAGCCCAAACGTCCGGTCAGCCTGTCGATGAGGCCCGGCACGGTTTCACCTTCCGCACGCGCGGCAAAGGTCAGCGCCATGCGATGTTTGAGCACGGGCGTCGCAAGCGCCACAACATCGTCGCGCGACGGCGACAGGCGC
>DAIESR010000086.1 GCA_027346205.1 Beijerinckiaceae bacterium | reverse complement strand
CGTCACGATTTGGCCAATGAGCTTCGGGCCCGCAAGCTGGCGGGAGGGTTTACCCTCTTCGCCGAGATCGCTCAGCACCAGCGCCGCATCCGAGAAATTATCCCCATCGGTATAAACGCTCGGCGTCACCACCACGGGAAGGCGCGCGGCGCGCGCCGAGCGCACGCCATTTTCAGAATCTTCGAAAGCGATGCAGGTCGATGGATCGCAGCCGAGCTGCTTCAATGCGAGATTATAGACGTCGGGCGCCGGCTTTTTCGCAGGCACCATGTCGCCCGCGCCGATCGCAGCGAACCAGGATAGCGCATCCGGAGCGAAAGAAGCCTTCAGCAGCGCTTCGATATTGGCAAGGCTCGTTGTCGTGGCGATCGCGAGCTTGATACCGGCGGCGCGCGCGTCGTGGAGCAAGCGCAGCACACCCGGCCGAGCCGCCAGCGCGCCTTCGGCCACGAGATCGGTGTAGCGCCGCGTCTTCTCGACATGCAGCTCTGCGACCCGCGCCAATGCTTCAGCGCTGCCGTTCGGTTGCCAGCCATCGACATAGTGACGGATGCGCTCCTTGCCACCCGTGACCTTCAGGAGATCGCGATAAAGCTCGCGCGACCAGCTCCAATCGAGCCCAAAGCGCGCGAAAGTCTCGTTGAAGGCTTGGCGATGCAGCTCCTCGGTTTCGGCGAGCGTGCCGTCGACGTCGAAGATCAGCGCCTCAAGCTGCATTACGCTCAACGCGTATTCCGATCAGATGGACGCATCTGATCGATAAGAATACGCGCCCCTTCAAAATGTTGGAGCATTTCCTCATCCGAAAAGCGGACCCACTTTTCGGGGAAATGCTCCGTCGCGTGCCGCGTTGCGGATCGCCGAAATATTGGCCGCATATTTTTCCGGCCCGCCGGCAAAAACGGCCGAGCCTGCGACGAGCGTATCGGCACCAGCTGCCACCACTTCGGCCCCGGTCTTGGGATTGATCCCGCCATCGACCTCGATACGGATCGGCCGCGCGCCGATCATGTCCTTGAGACGCGCGACTTTCTCCACCGCCGAGGGAATGAAGGCCTGGCCACCGAAACCGGGATTGACCGACATCACAAGGACGAGGTCGACGAGATCGAGCACATGCTCGACGCTGCTGACAGGCGTTGCCGGATTGAGCACCACGCCCGCCTGCTTGCCAAGCCCGCGGATCGCCTGCAACGAGCGATGGAGATGCGGTCCCGCCTCGACATGAACCGAGATGAGATCGGCGCCCGCCTGAGCAAAATCCGCAAGGAAAAGATCGCAGGGCGCGATCATCAGATGCACATCGAAGAAGGCCTTCGTGCGCGGCCGCAGAGCCTTCACAATGGCGGGGCCGATGGTGATGTTGGGCACGAAATGCCCATCCATCACATCGATATGAATCCACTCGGCGCCGGCTGCGACGACAGCCTCGACTTCGGCGCCAAGGCTGGCAAAATCGGCGGCCAGGATGGAAGGCGCAATGACGAGAGACATCAGAACTTACCCCTCGCTGTTGATCTGGCCCCCGGCAAAAACCCGGCTCGCCAGAACATCAGAGGCATCAATGGTCGACAGGTCTTCGAGCGACACTAAGCCAGCCTTTTCGAAATGCCTATTGGCATGCCGCAGCCTGATGCGGTCGAGCGCATTGCGGATCGAGCGCGCATTGGCGAAATGCGGCTGATGGCGCCGCGCGCCAATATAATTACGGAAGGCGGCCGCGCCAGCCTCGTTGAAGTGATAGTGCTGCGATTTCACCATGGTTTCGGCAATGGCCATCAATTCCCCATCCGTATAGTCGGGGAAATCGATGTGATGCGCAATGCGCGAACGGAAGCCGGGATTGGAGCGGAAAAAGCGATCCATGCGGTCGCCATAGCCGGCGAGGATCACGACGAGATCGTCGCGCTGGTTTTCCATCACCTGCAACAGGATTTCGATCGCCTCTTGGCCATAGTCGCGTTCATTGTCCGGTCGATAG
>DAIESR010000010.1 GCA_027346205.1 Beijerinckiaceae bacterium | reverse complement strand
GTCTCGTCATAGAGAATGACGCCGGAGATGTGGTTGTCCATCGCTGGGCGGGAGCGAAACATCAACTCGCGATAATCGCGCCGCGTCTCTACTGTCGAGGCGATGCCAATCGCCTCGAAACGCTTCTTGATCGTCCCAGTGCTCTCATCGGCCGCCAAAATGCCTTTGCCCTTGGCGACCATGGCTCGCGCAAGGCGTTCGAGCTGATCCTTGTCCACGCGCCTGCTCCCTGCTGACCCGGGACCGGACATACTCCATATGCCGGTCTGCCACGCCAATCCCAGCCGGATGGCGCGTGCGGATCATATTTGCCGGAAGTTGTTGCGCAAGGCCTCGACGCCGGGCAGGCTCTTGCCTTCGAGCCATTCGAGAAAGGCCACGCCAGCGGTCGAAATATAGGTGAACTCCTTGGCGGCATCGGCCTTGTTCAAGGCTGCGATCGTGTCGCCGCCGCCGGCGACCGATTCGAGTTGGCCGGATTTGGTGAGACGCACCGCCGCGTTCGCCACAGCCACAGTTCCTGCGTCGAAAGGAGGAATTTCGAAGGCGCCGAAAGGACCGTTCCAAACGAGGGTGCGGGTCGATTCGAGGAGTGCCTCAACCTGAGCCACGGATCTCGGACCGATGTCCAGGATCATGTCCTCTGGGCCAACATGATCGACATCGACGATACGAGTCGGCGCATGGGCCTCGAATTTGGGCGCCACCACGACATCGACGGGCAGCACGACCTCGCAATTCTCACTCGCGGCATCGGCCATGATCTTCCGGGCGATGTCGGCAAATTCCATCTCGCAGAGCGACTTGCCGATCGCCTTGCCCATGGCGGCGAGGAAGGTATTGGCCATGCCGCCGCCGATGACGAGCCGATCGACGCGGCGCATCAGATTGCCGAGCAGTTCGAGCTTGGTCGAAACCTTGGCGCCGCCGACGATGGCCATCACCGGCCGCACCGGGCTCGTCAGAAGATTGGTCAGGATCTCAAGCTCGACCTGCATGGAGCGGCCGGCGAAAGACGGCATCTTATGCGCGATACCCTCGGTCGAGGCATGAGCGCGATGGGCGGTGGAGAACGAGTCGTCCACATAGACATCACCGAGCCGCGCGAGCGCGTTGACGAATTCGGGATCGTTCTTCTCTTCGCCTTTATAAAAACGGGTGTTTTCGAGCAGCAGATAATCGCCGTCCTTCATCGCGGCGACAGCTTTTTCCGCCACCTCACCGATGCAATCATCGACAAAGGCAACCTTTTTGCCGAGCCGCTCCTCGAGCGTGCCGACGACGGGCCGCAGGGAATATTTCTCGTCGCGACCATTCTTCGGGCGACCGAGATGGGAGAGGATGATGACTTTCCCACCCTTTCCCGCAATTTCGCGCAGATTGGGCAGGATTCGGTCGATGCGCGTCGCATCCATGACCTTATCGCCATCCATAGGGACGTTCAGGTCGACGCGGACAAGCACTCTCTTACCAACGAGTTCGGCATCGTCAAGAGTGGGAAAAGGAGCCAAAGGCGCAGTTCTCGTCATGCCAGCTTCCCCATTGCAACAGCGGTATCGGCCATTCTGTTGGAGAACCCCCATTCATTGTCATACCAAGAAACGACGCGAACGAAGGTCCCATGCATGACCCGCGTCTGATCCATATGGAAAATAGACGAATGCGGGTCATGATTGAAATCGATCGAAACATTGCTCTGATCAGTGAAGGAGAGAATGCCCTTCAATTGCTGTTCCGTCGCGCCCTTGATCGCGGCTTGAATCTCTTCCGGCGAAGTCGGCCGCTTGGCGACGAATTTGAAATCGACCACTGAGACATTCGGCGTCGGCACGCGAATGGCGCAACCATCGAGCTTGCCGAGCAGGTCCGGCAGGACGAGGCCGACCGCCTTGGCGGCGCCGGTCGATGTCGGAATCATGGAGAGCGCCGCGGCACGAGCCCGATAAAGATCCTTATGCACCGTATCGAGCGTCGGCTGGTCGCCCGTATAAGAATGGATGGTCGTCATGAAACCGGTTTCGATGCCGATCGCATCGTGCAGGACCTTGGCGATGGGCGCGAGGCAATTGGTCGTGCAAGAAGCATTCGAGACCACGATATGTTCGTTGGTCAGCTTGTCATGATTGACGCCGAAAACGACTGTCAGATCCGCATTATCAGCGGGAGCCGAGACGAGCACGCGCCTGGCACCGGCCTTGAGATGGGCGGACGCCTTTTCCTTCGAGGTAAATAGACCTGTGCATTCGAGCGCGATATCAACCCCCAAGGCCTTATGCGGCAATTCGGCAGGATCGCGCACCGCGGTCACCTTGATAGGGCCGCTGCCGACGTCGATCGTGTCGCCCACGACCTTCACTTCGCCCGGAAAGCGGCCATGAACGGAATCGAAACGCATGAGATGCGCGTTGGTTTCCACCGGCGCCAGATCATTGATGGCGACGACGCGAATGTCCTGACGTCCCGTTTCCACGATCGCACGCAAGACATTGCGCCCGATGCGCCCGAATCCGTTGATCGCGACATTCACCGCCATCTCATCCTGCTCCTTGCCCTGAATTATCGTCCTGGGGTTCGCGCCTGATGCGGATCCGCCCGCATCTTTCCCGTCCCACTGCTATGCCGGAAATATTCTAATTTGGTAGTTCTCGGGAAGCGGATTATGCCCGGGAGTTCGCGCTGCCCTCTTAGGACATCGACCCCGGCCTAGTGGATAAGCACACAGGCCTTACCACCGCGCAGTCCCTCTCTCTAACTCCCTCGCCGCGCGACCTTCCGAATTCCGGAGGGGATTTGCGTTAGCGCCTATGGCTGTCTTCGGTTCTCTCCCACCAAAGCCTTTGCCTAAAGCCCTTGCAATGACCACGAGCGCCACGGCCCAGTGTTCCTGTGCTGCATCAACCTCCCCATCGCCGCATCGACGAACAAAAGCACGAACGAGTCGGAACTCATGCGGGCCTATTCCGGATTGCGGCGTACACTCCCTGTTGAAGCGCTCCTTATTGCAGCGCCAATTCCTAATCGCCTCCGGCATCTGCGTAAGCGCCAATGGGCTCCTACGGATGGATGCAGCCGGCACTAAACGAGATCGCGGCCACGCCAACAATTCTCCGGCGCCTCTGTCTTGCATGAGTTCAAATCATGCGCAAGACGCCGCGCATCTATCCCCTGCAATTCCATGCTCGGCCAAAATGTCGCGGCAAGGATCGCGAGATAAAACAAACGCCAAGTCGAGATCAATGGAGTTGGTAGGGTTAAATGGTACTAGATTACGAGGTATTTGGCACACAAGTATGTGGTGATTTTTTTGTGTCCGCTCAATCTCCCTGCGACGCGGCGTTACGAAACTTCGAGAACGTCGCCTCCGCCGAACCTCTCGGCGAGCCCCGCTCGGCTAGAGCATTTTCAGCAAAAGTGGATACCGGTTTTGCGTCCGAAAATGCTTGTCTTTTTGAATGAGAGCGGTTTCTTTTCGACCGGATGATTCCATCCGATCGGAAAGCGCTCTTGCCCCATTTCCGGTTCGAGACGGGGCAAAACTCACCGCCCCACATCACATAGGACACGAGAAAATCCCAGCGCGCCCGGCTGGACCGGCTTGACGCTGATCAAAGCGTCGTCCGCACCATGGCCGTAAAGGCATAGCGGTGATCGAGACGCCGCTGTGCGGAGATCGAAAGCTCGTGCCGAACGATCCGATGGCCCTGATCATAGCAAAATTGGCGACGTAAGACTCTTCGGGAGACGCTCGATGTCATTTAAAAGTCTGATGGTTCATATCGATCTGGACCGTCCGAATGACACGCGTATCAAGATCGCGGGCGATCTCGCCGAGAGATCCGGCGCCGGCGTCATCGGCATTGCCGCATGCCGCGAAGTGCCTTTCGCCTATACCGACGGCTATGCGGCGAGCCAGCTCATCGAACAGGAACGCAAGGCCATCGCAAACCGCATGAAGGAAGCAGAGACACGCTTTCGCTGCGTACTGGACGGCCATGCGAAATTCGTCGAATGGCGCAGTTCCATCAGCGATCCTACCGAATATGCCCTTCAACAGGTGCGCGCGGCCGATCTCGTGATCCTTGGCGCGGCACATCGCGAAGAGAGCCACGATCCAATGCGCGAGCTCGACCCTGCGGATTTTCTCGCCGCGGTCGGCAGGCCGGTTCTCCTCGTGCCGCACGAGGTCGAGGCGTTGAACGCAAAAAGTATTATGATCGCCTGGAAGGACACGCGCGAAGCGCGGCGGGCGGTTCTCGATGCGTTGCCCTTGCTTCGTCTCTGCGAACGCGCAATCGTCGCCCAAATCGACGAGGGCAATGATCCGGCGGCAGCGCAAACGGCCGTCAACGACGTCGTTGTCTGGCTGTCGCGGCATGGGGTGAAGGCACGCGGCACGGTCCCCCCCTTGCTCGATTCTCCGGCGCAGCAGCTCGATTCTCTCGCCTGGGAGGAAGGCGCCGATCTGATCGTCGCTGGCGCTTACGGCCACAGCCGCTTTCGCGAATGGGTGCTCGGCGGCGTGACCCGCGATTTCCTCATGCGCATGCCGCGCTGCACATT
>DAIESR010000575.1 GCA_027346205.1 Beijerinckiaceae bacterium | reverse complement strand
TGCAGGGGCAGAACGGTGCCTTTACCTTTCCAGTCGACACGAGCCTCGGCATTGGGGCAAGTCTCACATGTCGCTTTCTCGATGATCAGGAAGATTTGGAAGAATTCATGCTCCGGCTGTTCGCGCTGCAATCGCTGAAATTGCAGAGCGTGAAATGATGACCCCCACCCTGACGCCCGAAGGGCGGGGGTCCAATGTCCGAAACGTTGGAGATGATCTCTTATGACCACACCTCCTTCATTTCCCGCGCTCGCCGGCCAAGGCTGGTCGGTGCATAAGCGGCCGACATTCTCGACACGTGTTGCAAGCCATGTCTCCGGCCGGGAAGTGCGCAGCCCGCTCTATGCCTATACGCTCTATGAGTTTGAGCTGGGTTTCGATGGGCTTTCGTCCGGGTCGTCCTATCCCGGCATTGGCAATGCGTCCTTGCAGAGTCTCATGGGCCTCTATCTGCAATGCGAAGGTCAATATGGGACATTTCTCTACACAGATCCCACCGACAATGCGGTCGTGAACCAAGGCATAGGGACCGGCGACGGTGCGACGACATCCTTCATGTTCCAGCGCGCGCTCGGCGGCTTTCTCGAGCCCGTGTCATGGGTCTCGTCGGTTGCGAATGTCTATTTGAACGGCGTCGCGCAGACGAGCGGCTGGAGCCTCGTACAGCCTAATATGCTGAACTTTTCCGCTGCGCCCGCCAGCGGCATCGTGATCACGGTGGATTTCTCCTACGCCTTCGTCTGCCGCTTTCTCGACGATCAAGAGGATTTCGAGAATTTCATGTCCGGGCTGTGGAAGGTCGATGCATTGAAGTTCAGGAGCGTGAAGCCATGAGATCCGCCTCATCTGCTCTCGTCAGTCTTTTGAACGATCTGCGGGCAGAACCGGATTCGCAAGTGCTCATGGTGGATTGCTATACGCTCACTTTGCGCAGCGGCTTGATCCTCACTTATACCAATGCCGATGTGCCGATCGCGCTCAATGGCTACAGCTATCTCGCCAATTCGGTTCTCGTCGACGGGTTGAAATTCAAATGCGCCGCCGGCCTCGATGTCGATCAGCAGCAGATCACCATCAACGCGAAAGCGAGCGACACGATCGGCGGTGTGCCTTTTCTGCAAGCATTGCGCGAAGGCGTGCTCGACGGTTGCGAAATCCAGCGCGAGCGCGCCTTTCTGACGAGTTGGACTTCGACGTCGATCGGCAGCGTGGTCTTGTTCAAGGGCCGCGTCGCGACCATCGATCATGTCGGCCGCACCATGGCGCACATGACGGTCAATTCGGATCTCGTGTTGCTCGACATCAATATGCCGCGCAATCTCTATCAGCCGAATTGCGTGCATGTGCTCTATGATTCCGGCTGCGGTCTGGTGAAGAACACCTATGGCGCATCCGGCACGGTCGGCGCCGGATCGTCAATCTGGCAAATCAATTGGTCCGGCGCCACGACGAGCTTCACACAGGGCACGATCCTGTTTTCGTCTGGCATAAACGCGGGCGTCTCGGCGACGATCAAATGGGCCGACGGCAGCGCCTTGGGGCTCGCCTATCCGCTCGAAAGCGCAGCCTCCGCCGGAGACGCCTTCACGGCCTATCAAGGCTGTGATCACACCAAAACGACGTGCCAGACGAAATTCAACAATCTCGCGAATTTTCGCGGCTTCCCCTTCGTTCCGCCGCCAGCCGCGGCCTATTAGAGGCTTCCCTCATGCGAGGTGAACAAGCAGAGCGCGCAGCGGTCGTCACAGAGGCGCAGCGCTGGATCGGCACGCCTTATCATCATGCGGCCGATGTGCATGGCGCGGGAGTCGACTGCGGCATGCTGATCGTCCGCATTTTTGTTGATACCGGACTTTGCCCGCCTTTCGATCCGCGGCCCTATACGTCGGATTGGCATTTGCACCGTAGCGAGGAGCGCTATCTCGGCTTCATATTCGATCGCTGTTGCGAAGTGAACGAGCCTCAGCCGGGCGACATTATCGTGTTCCGTTACGGGCGTTGCTACAGCCATGGCGGCATCGTCACGCGGGCGAATCCCTTGAGCTTCATTCATGCCTTTCGGCCGGCACGGCGCGTGCTCGAAGATGAATTGGCGCATAGCCTCGATCTTTCGCAGCCGGGCCGCGCACGGCGATTCTTTTCCTATTGGAAGAGCCCTCACTTGTCCGAGAAGGAAGCCTGAGCCGTGAGTGGTGCGCACAGCAATTCGCCGACGATCCAGCCGAGCTACACCGGCCTGCAACTACAGACTTCGACCAATGCGCTGCCGATCCCGATCGTCTATGGCATCAATATTATTGCGCCGAACATCATTTGGAACGGCGATTTCTCGGCTATTCCTCAATATTCGCACTCGAGCGGCGGAAAGGGTGGCGGCGGCTCCAACCCGCAGGTCAGTGGCTATATTTATCAGACTGCGATCATCATGGCGCTGTGCGAAGGCCCGATCTCTACGATCGGCACGGTCTGGAAGGGCCAGAGCACCTATTCATTGTCGACGATGAACCCACCAGCGAGCGCCATCGTGGCGGTGGCGGAATCATCGGGTCTCAAACCGGCCTCTATGTCGCTTTATTCCGGCACGGTGCCACAAGCCGTATGGAGCTATCTTTCGAGCGCGCATGCGGATCAGGCAGTCAACTATCCGGGCCTCGCCTATCTCGCCGCGCCCGATTATAATCTCGGCTCGAGCGGCACGTTGGATGTAACCAATGTCGAGATCTACGGCGTGCTCTATACGTCGGCCGTCATCAATGCGCATGATGCCGACCCGGCGTTCGTCATTCAAGACCTTCTGACCAATGCGCAATATGGCGTCGGCTTTCCGGCGGCGAGCATTGACGCGACGACATTGCTGGGTGGATCGGGCGGCGCATCCTATCAATGCTATTGCCAGGCTGCCGGCCTTGCGCTCTCCCCCGCACTGACAAATCAGGAAGCCGCACACAGTATTCTTGCGCGCTGGCTACAGCTCACCAATAGTGCGGCGGTGTGGTCCGGCGGCAAGCTGAAAATCATTCCCTACGGCGACACGTCGATCACCGGATCGCTGTCGAGTGGCGCCAGCTGCATTTTCAATCCCAATATCACGCCGGTCTACGATCTGAGCGACGATGATTTCGTCCATACGGATGGCGAAGATCCTCTGAAAGTGACCCGCACTGACCCTTATGCCGCCTATAATATACAGCCGGTAGAAATTCTCGATCGCGGCAATGCCTATGCACC
>DAIESR010000553.1 GCA_027346205.1 Beijerinckiaceae bacterium | reverse complement strand
CCGCCCGATCGCGTCAGCCAGCCTAATCATGCCCGGTCCGGCTTCGTCCCTAGGACGCGAGGCAAACCGCTACGCTGCGATGAATGGCGCTCGGGATATTGATTCCAAATGGCTTTTTCGCTGTAGCGGCTCTGTGGCCGTTTGCACGGTGCCGTTACAGTGCCATCCAAAACAATGTGCAGACAAACACTTACGACCCTCGACGGCACGGAGCGACACCGTCGCTTTTATCTTGCCGTCTTAATCGGGTGCTCGGGTGCTCGCGTCCGCTGTGTCCCTCATGCCACGCAATTCAAGATTCGGTTGGCCGGCCTTGATATTGGTTGGGTGACAGAGCGGTCCCGGCGATAGGCTGCGCTGGCCATTCTTGGGGTGGGGGCTATGGGCGACTTTTTTCGTTGCTTCGGGATATTGTTGTTCGCACTAAAAAGCTGCGATGCGTCGTGGCGCACGCGGTCGGCCGCGTTCGGTCTGTTGCTGGCCATCATCACCAGCACGTCGAGCGGTGCACTTGCAGGCTGGATCGACGTGAAGACTGGCGAGCCGGTCGTGGCCCGGCCCGTTCTCCTGAATGATCCAAACGACTACTCGAAGGGCGTGCGCGTCGTCAAAACCAACATCGGTGACCCCAGGCAAGCTTACGACCCGGTAAGCGGCCGAAACTTCGCGATCAACGACTGCGGAGACTGGATCGACGTGAAGACCGGCAAGTCGGTCGTGTCCCGGCCCGTTCTCCTGAATGACCCAAACGACTACTCGAAGGGCGTGCGCGTCGTCAAAACCAACATCGGTGACCCCAAGCGGGCTTACGACCCGGTAAGCGGCCGAAACTTCGCACTTCAGCCCTGCCCAAAGACCGCCGTCCCGGCTACCACGCCGCAGGTCGGGATGGTCATCGAACCACATGTCGGCATCGGCATCGGCGGATCGTCGGGCACCTCGACCTACGACAGCACCGGCGGACAGCTACCGTTCAACGGCGACTGGTCGCGCACCAATGCGCAGATCTGCGGCGGCACGACGTTCTGGCCCGGCTTTGTCGTAGGCCCCACCCGCGTTGGCCTCGATGTGAACGTCTGCAGCGGCTCCAATACATTCGGCTCCGGCGACACGTCGCTGTTCACAATCATGCGCCACGGACCTGGAGACGTTAATCTCCGCTCCTCGACAAACGTCATCATAGACGTTCTGTTCAAGGGCGAAGTCCCGATCGGGCCTTCGAACAATTTATTCCTCTCCAGCGGGATTGGCCCAACGTTCCGCGAGCTGAATCTCACGCTTGCCAGCGACCAGAGCTTTTTCGGCGGTGGCGTGCCCTCGATCAGCGACACGACCTGGCAAACGGGGCTTGGCCTCAGTGCCGGGCTGTCGACGTTTGTTTGTCCGAACTGCATCGCCGGCAATCCGCTCAAGGTCGGCATCGAGGGCCGCGCGCGCTTCTTCCCGTCGCAGTCGATCAGCCTCCGTTCGCCTGCGTTCGGCTTCGTCGAAACGGGGAGCATCGGCCGGACGACGGATTACAGCGCGCTGGTTACGTTCGGGGTGCCGTTCAACATTCGCTGAGAGAATTTCGGGACATCGAATATGGTGGCGTCCAGCGGCACAGTCGAGGTTAAGCCTCACGATCTCCCCCCTGGTGATGTGGCATCCTGTGTCGTCAAGTATGTGCCCGGCGATCCTCCGGGCGACACCGTTCGGCCGAATGATGTTCATGTCGAAATCAGCCGATTGCACGGCACCCTGTTTGGGCATCCTCCTTGGACAAGCGTATATCAGGACAACAATATTCCGGCGGGCACGGATACAGTCGCAAAGGGCATCACGTTCCCCTTGACGGCACCAACAGAGCCCGACACATACGACATCAGAGTCCAATGGACTTTAAATGGCGAAACGGTTTCAGAGCGAACGGGCCAATTCGTGGTCCTCGCCCCGCCCTCCAAACCGTTTCTGCATTGGCTCTATCAAATCTGGGCGACTATTTGGTCGCCATTAACGATATCTGTACTGATAATTGCGCTGGTTCAGCTCGGCATATGTGAGTTTTTTTGCTGGCTGGCCGGAAAGAAGAATTGTTGCAACTTGGCAAACAAGTTCGTCAATGAGGTGTATGGTTGGCTTCCTGACTGGTTGAAATACGTCCTAAAGAAGTTATTCTGGTAATTCACGTTGACTTTGAATCTCGCGCGTGCTTCCACGCAGCGTGTCTCTCGCCTCAGTTTCCGAGACTGATGGAAGGTTTGGAAGGGTAGTGCTTCGGAAGATTCCGTCGCGCTCCTAACAATTCCTTCGCGTGCCATCGTACTCCGTCATAGCGCCACGGCGAAGCAATAGTGCCCATCTTCATCGACCGTGGCGCGCCAGCTATTTATTTGATTTTACTATCCTTATTTGTGTCTTCAAATGACCGCTGGCAGCTACGCCTTTGCTCGGGTCAGCAATAGGTCGACACGCGACCTCAGTGTCCGTCCGAAGAGATATTGAATCCTATGAATCATTTGTGATTCGAGGGGGGTGTGACCTGCTTCGATGGAGGTCACCCATATGGACGGTTGAGAACCGCGGCTGCTATCATCGCGGCAAATTGCACTATCCGAGCGATCTGACGGACGCTGAATGGCCATTGATCGAGCCTTATTTTGCTTTGCCCGAGGGATTGCGCATGCAGGTTCTGGCGCGGTTCACCGCCGTGTCGCGAGCCGGCTGCATCCGCGGCAAGTGTCGGCCGAGCCGAGCCGCGCCAAGACGATCATGCCTATCGAGACTTTAGCCGATGCCGG
This sequence comes from Beijerinckiaceae bacterium, assembly GCA_027346205.1. GTDB lineage: Bacteria > Pseudomonadota > Alphaproteobacteria > Rhizobiales > Beijerinckiaceae > Methylovirgula. Next base: position 4,990 of record DAIESR010000553.1, on the reverse strand, counting down.
CAAGCCTGCTGGCATCAAGGCGCTTCACGCTGCGCGCGCGAGCCAATTCGCCCGCGCCTGCCATTTCGGCCAGCCGGTGTCGATCGGCGAGAAGGCGGCGCTCAGGCTTTGCTCTTCCATGTAAGCATCTGTCAGCGCGATGATGGCCTGTTTTTCTATCGGCACGATAGGTTTGCGGAGTGGGACGACGCCCCGCCAAGTTGGCTGGACGGCTATCCTCCGTCGGACCTCTTCTCCACCGTACTTGAAGCCGAGATGGAGGCTCGCGCGACAATTTCATGGCTTCGAGAAAATGGCTAACTACTCGCTGCTCAAAGGGACATTGTGGAAAACTTAAGATTCTTGCACCGAACGTTCGACCATAAATTTCAATAGGTTGCACGCTGTGGAAGTCTGGTGCGAAATGGTCGCGTTAGCATCGCACTCACGCCCTTCGGAGCAGGCTAACTGAATACCGGTTTTCATCCGACCGAGACACTCCCTCTTTCCGAATTTCCTTGACACCCAGAGCAAAACATCGGACCTCGCCGCATCTTACCGTCACCTCTCTGAGCCATAATCATTGAGCGCTCCGCCCGATCGCATCGATGCCCAAACCCCGCGCGAAGGCGATCTCGATCCTGATGATTGGGAGGCTTTCAGTGCCGAAGCGCATCAGGCGCTTGATCTCATGATCGCGCATATGCGCGGCCTGCGGGCGCAAAAGGTCTGGCAGCCGGCGCCCGAAGAGGTGCGGGCGCGCTTTCAGGCGCCGCTCCCGCGGCAGGGCCATGATTTCGCAGGCCTCATAGATGAATTCGCGACATCGATCCTGCCCTATGGCGCCGGCAATACGCATCCGCTCTTCATGGGCTGGGTGCAGGGCGCCGGCACTGCAATAGGCATGGTGGCGGAAATGCTCGCTGCCGGTCTCAACGCCAATTGCGGCGGCCGCAATCATATCGCCATCGATGTCGAGCGGCAGATCACGCTCTGGCTCGCCGAGATCTTCGGCTTTCCGCCAGAAGCCTCTGGCATTTTCGTCACCGGCACGTCGATGGCCAATCTGCTCGCCACGCTCGTCGCGCGCACCGATGCGCTCGGCGAAAACGTGCGCGGCCAAGGGCTTTTAGCCACGGGCCGCCAGCTCACCGGCTATACCTCGCAAGAGGCGCATGGCTGTATCGACAAAGCCTTCGATCTCGCAGGCATCGGCGCCTCCTTCCTGCGCCATATTCCTGTCAACGCGGAGGGGGGCATTCGCCTCGATGCGCTGCGCGCAGCGATCGCGCGCGACAGAGCCGAAGGGCTCGCGCCCGCCATGATCGTCGGCACGGCCGGCACGGTGAATATGGGTGCATTCGATGATCTCGATGCGCTCGCCGATCTCTGTGCGCAAGAGGATCTGTGGTTTCATATCGATGGCGCCTTTGGCGCGCTCTGTGCTTTGTCGCCCGAGCTTCAGCCATTGGTGAAAGGCATGGAGCGCGCGGATTCGATCGCGCTCGATTTTCACAAATGGCTGCATGTGCCTTATGATGCCGGCTTCTTTCTCTGCCGCGATGCGGAAGCGCATCGGCGCGCCTTCATGAGTTCCGGCGCCTATCTGTCGCGCGCGCCGCGCGGGCTCGCGGCCGGCGACATCTGGCCCTGCGATCTCGGCCCCGATCTATCACGCGGCTTTAGGGCACTGAAGACCTGGTTCACCTTTCAGGCCTTCGGCGCTGAAAAGCTCGGCGAGACGATCGCCACGACGTGCCGGATCGCCCGTCATCTCGCGGATCTGATTGCGGCTTCGCCAAATTTCGAGCTTTGCGCGCCGGTAAAGCTCAATATCGTCTGCTTCAGCGCCAAAGGCGAGAATAGTGGCGCGCTGAACCGCGCCATCGTCATGGATCTGCACGAGCGGGGCCTCGCCGCGCCTTCGATCACAATTCTCGATGGCAAGCCGGTGATCCGAGCCGCCATTCTCAATCATCGTACACGGGCAAGCGACATGGATGTCTTCATTGCGGCGGCCGCAGCCAGTGCCGAACGCATGCGCGGCCAAGGCATTGCCGCATTCCAGCAGCCTGATATCGATCAAGGCGATATCGATTGAGGCAGACGCACGATTATCTCCGATGATTGCGAACGAGACCCTTCTCTGGACGCATGACATCTCCGAGGCGATGAAAGCGCCGCAGGCGTTGGTGCTGCTGACGAATCTCGACGATCTCGCCATCCGCCCTCTCTTGCAACTTGCGCCGACGCCAGACGATCTCCTGCGCGCTGCGACCTATGGCGAGGCGGCGAAGGCCCGCTTTTTCGCGCGGCGCGCGCTGCTGCGTCAGCTTCTTGCCAGACGGCTCGGCTGCGCGGCCGAGGCGGTCGTCGTCAGCGCCGACGGCTCCGGTGCGCCGCGCGTCGCGACGCCAAAGAACGATGTGTTCCTTTCAGTTTCGGGGCGTGGCGCGTTGGCCGCATTCGCGATCGCGTCGCGGCCGATCGGCGTCGACATCGAAATTTTGAGGAAGCCGGAAGAAGTGCCCGGCGCCATGCTGCATCAAGCCGAGGCCGAACGGCTGCAAGGGCTCGATAGCGTCACGCGTCACAAGGCCTTTCTCGAAATCTGGACACTCAAGGAGGCCTATCTGAAAGCGCTGAGGATTGGGCTCGCGCGCGAGCCGGCGGAGATCGAGGCGCGCTTCGCGAAAGGCGGCGACATTCGCCTTTTCGATCACGGCGCGCCCGTGACGACGACGGCTTGCGAATGTCGCAGCGAAGTACTTGGTCGCGAAGCCATCATCGCCGCCTGTGTGGCGATGTGAACACAGATTGCGACTTTCAAGAATGACCGAATCGATTGGGCGCTCATCCTTCCCCTGAAAGGGGAAGGTGGCAGCGGCGCGAAGCGACGCTGACGGATGGGGTTCTCGCAGTCGACACAACCCGGCGCTTTCGGCGGAGGCGCATTCGGCCGCCCTTTCGATCATCAGTTAGAAAGCCAATTCCCCTTCACACCGCTATGCTCTACATCCTCGCTGAGCAACCGGCGCTGCGAGGCAAAACCAAACATGATCTCACGGCCATGATCCTTCTGCGATCGATCATCTTCAACATCTGTTTTTACATTGTCCTTGTCGCGCTGATGATCATCGGCCTGCCGGTCCTCTTTCGGCGGCGGCAGCGGGTGCAGAGCTGGACGCGGCTTTGGGCGCGGCTCTCGCTCATCATGCTCGACCGCATCTGTCATTTGAAAGTAGAATTCCGCGGCCTCGACCATCTGCCGAAGGGCGCTGTTCTCATCGCGTCGAAGCATCAATCCTTTTTGGAGACTTTCGCGCTGGTCCTCGTCATCGAGGATTACACTTTCGTGCTCAAGCGCGAGCTCACCCTCATTCCATTGTTCGGCTGGTATCTCTGGGGTACGGAACAGATCGCGATCGACCGCGCCAAGCGCGGCAGTGCGCTGGTCCAGATCGCCAAAGGGACGCGAAAAGTCTTTGCGCAAAACCGGCAGCTTCTGATCTTTCCGGAGGGCACGCGCAGGCCGGTCGGCGCGCCGCCGAACTACAAGGCTGGCGTTGCGCATATCCAAGCCGCCACGGGAGTCGTCTGCGTGCCGGTGGCCTTGAATTCCGGCCTCTTCTGGCCCCGCCGGCAATTCCGCCGCCGGCCCGGCACAGTGGTGATCGAGTTCCTGCCGCCGATCCCTCCAGGGCTCGGCAAGCAGGCGTTCATGCACCGCCTCGAGGAGCAGATCGAGACGGCGACGGAGCGGCTTGTCGCCGAAGCCTGCGCCAAGGACCCGTCCCTTGCTTGCCCGACGCTTGCGGGGCAGGCCGAATCTGCCTGATCTTTCCGTCGCGAAGCCTAATCGTGGCTTGACCCGCAAAAAAATTTGTTCGAACTTTGTTCCCGCCGAATCACCTCCATGCAGGAGGCCGAAGGGGACGATCATGACGATCATCGAAATGCCCCGGCGGGTGCGCGTGGCAGCGCGTCTGTCGGGTAACGGGTTGATATCGCGTTTTTTCCAGCCTTTGCTCTTCAGCCAAAGAAGGAACGCCGCTCGTGTCCTGCCAACAACGGCAATGGGACGAGAGGCCGCGCGCGCGCCAGGGCGAGAGGCGAGGAATGCGGCTCGGACCGCAGATCCAAAGACAAGCCGCAATGCACCGCTGGAAAGCCTTGCCGGAGGGAGCTTGGCCTCGCGCTTTCACGCGTGGCGCGGTGCTTCGGGTCGCCGCTATATTTGTTCGGTCTTCCCAGCCGATCCCGGTGCGCCGGATGTCGGCTTGCCGGATTTCGCCGATGCGATAGCGATAGCGGTGGGCTGCGACCGCGACGGAAATCGCCGCTGCATCTCGCTCTTTCTCGGCGACGCGACGTGTGATCTCGCCGCGCGAGATGGCTTTGTCACGGCGGGGATGGCGGCAGGTGCCGTAGAATGGCACATCCATCTCCTTGCCGTCGATGCGCAGCAGCGGCGCGCCGCCGCGCAAGACATAGAAATCTGTTGTGTCGAGCCTTCAGCCGTTTGACAGGGTAGGCAGAGGGTCGGCCCGTCCGGCCTCCGGCTGCGCGTGCTCGGCGAGAGGATGATCGTCGAATCGCTGCACCAGCCATTCGAGAATCGCATCGGAAATCCCGAGCTGCGCAAGCTGCGCGTGGGTATTGCGGACATAGTCTGGATTGGCGCCGGAGGCGCCATAGCCTTGCCGCACGAGCCGTTCGAGATCCGCTCTGTCGAGACTCCCCGCATATTGCTGATGACGCCGATCCACCACATAGCAGACGGCAAGGACACGGCGTCCATCGGCGAGCCGGGCCGGTAGGATCAATTCGCGATAGACGAGCGTCACCTGCTCGCGCTGGCGCAGATAGGCGATCGTGTCGGCGGCGGCTGTCGCCGGCACGCGAAAGGCTATGCCCTGGCAGGAGCCGCCGCGGTCGAGGCCGAGCACCAGGCCAGGTTTTTCCGGCGTGCCGCGATGGAAATGCGAATAGACGCAGAGCGCCCGATGAT
>DAIESR010000516.1 GCA_027346205.1 Beijerinckiaceae bacterium | reverse complement strand
GGCTACACGGGCAATTATGTCGGCGCTATCTGGTTCGGCAATGACGACGATACGCCGACGAACAGGATGACCGGCGGATCGCTGCCCGCGGCGACGTGGCATGACATCATGGCCTATGCCCATCAAGGCATCGAGCTCAAGCCACTGCCAGGCGACCAGCTCCCATCGGTCACGCCCGCGGCATCGACTCAGAGTTCGACCGTTGCGGACTTCGGCACGCCGCGGCGGCCGCCCAGCCTCTCGCCCGGCTCCGCCGCCGTGTTGGCCACTATAGCGGAGGCGGCAAAAGCTACCGAGCGCGAAAGATCGATTGGCACGCATGGCGCCAGCTTCGAGGCGCAGCCATGATTGCCCTTGTCGACTCACGCCACGCTCCGACGAATATGCGGCCCTGACGATGCTTCTCAGACTCCTCGTGACGATGCTGGCGGGAACGGCGCTTGGGCTTGCCGTCACCTATTATCTCCTTGGCAACGGGGTCAGCTTCGACGAGGTCCAGTCCGGCCCTTGGACGCGCTGGCCAAAGAGCGGCTCGATGAATATCGACCCTTATGCGCATGCCATGCTCGCGCGCACGGCCGAGCTACCGCTCGCCGCCGCCGAAGGGCTGAGCTTCTTCGCGCGGACCGACAGCGCCGGCGAGTCCTTGAAGGCACGCTGCGATTATGTGATGAGCGGCCAGATTCCTTCCAGCCGCTATTGGACGGTGAGCCTCTACGGGCCGACCGGATCGATCATAGACAATCCGGCCCAACGCTTCGGCTTCACCTCGGCGGAAATCCTGCGTGCGGCGGACGGCAGCTTCAAACTCACCGTCTCGCGCCATGCGCGGCCCGGCAATTGGCTGCCGGTCGGCAATGTCTCCACTTTCGTCCTCGTTTTGCGGCTCTATGACACTTTGTTCGACGTCGGCATGACGAAGGCCGAAGCGGCGGTTCTGCCGAAGATCGTCAAGGGCCATTGCGAATGAGCCTGACCGATCGCTTGCTCGCTCTGTTTCTTTATGGCCTCGGCGTGCTTTTCGTCGCTGGACTGGTGCATCTCATTGCCGTTCTTGCCATGCCGGAGATCGCGCCGAACGATGCCTTCGCGCGGCTTTCAGCCATCGCAAAGACCGGTCAGCCGGTCTTGTTGCCGCAGCCTCTGCCCGGGCATGAATTGACGCCTTTCGAGGACCCTGCGCTGGCGCAAGTTGTCTGCCTGTTCGATCTTTCCCATGGATCCATGCATGTGCGGGGAGAAGTCGACCATGAGACGCTGTTGACTTTGTCGTTTCATAGCCGTGACGGGCGGGTTTTCTATGCCATGACCGACCGGGCGGCCGTCCATGGCAAGATCGACGTCCGGGTCGTGACCCAGCCTCAGCTCCAAGCCCTGCAAGCCGAGGATGATGAAGACAATCCGCCTCAGGAATTGCGGCTGGTCGCGCCGCAGATGCAAGGCTTCGTACTCATCAATGCGCTCGCCGCCTATCCAAGCCAACGTGCCGCGGCCGAAGCCCGTGCCACATCGATGAATTGCGCACCCGAAGCGGTCGCGCAGAATTAGAGCATCGTGCGAAAAGTGCGTGCCGCTTTCAAAAACCGAGAGCATGTTCCGGAAAAGTTGATGGACTTTTCCATTATTTTAGACATCGGATATAGCCGATGTCTCATTGATGAGAACATGCTTCAGAGCGGCGAACGCTCAAATGGAATCGGTGCCGCCGCTCTTGTCTTTTGTTTTCGCATCAGATTTGTCCCGCAGCCGATTCCCATCCGCGGGTCTGATGCTCTATCTCTTTGAAATAGAGCCGCTTCTTGCCAAAGAAGATCACTGCGTCAGATGCGCGGCTGTCGCGACGGCTTGCGAAAAGAGATCACTCAGAGCTGCCGAAATATCGCCGTTTGTGCTCACTTCGTAAAAGAGGCCGGGGGAGGCGCAGGACTGCATCGTCGGGCTGATCTGCGATTGGAACGGCGCAATATAAGTATTGTACCAAGAATTGGTCGGCAGCGGCAGATAGCTCGTATAGAGCACTGCGATGCGGATTCCTCGGTTCTTGACCGTCGTGCACCAGGATGTGTCCATCAGCGACTGCACGCGCTTCCCGTTGACCATCGCATCATGCACGCCGTCGCTGACGATGAAGAGGACCTCCTGTGGGTTGTCGCCGGCGGCCTGGGTCCCGCCGCCAGGGTTCGGCATGGCACCGTTGATGTTGCTCATCGCATTGCTGATGTCGGTATCCGTGTCGCTGTTGTTGTTTGTCGAAGTTAGCCAATTGTTCTTATAGACCATCAGCAATTGAATATTGCCGGCGAGCGTTTGCGCGGTCGTGAAATTCGATGTCAGCGAGGCGATGTTGTTGAAGGAGTTCGTCGTGTCGAACGTATAGATCGCCATACGATAGGTGGCATTGGTCTGGGCCTGGGTGTTTTGTGCCGTGGTCATGAGGTTCTGGACGGCTGTGCGCAGCAAATCGATCCGCAGCGTCACGCCCAGATTGCGCGCGAGCTGATAATTGTCGATTCCGCCGGGATTGCCGAGATTGTCCGCTTTCGGATTGGATTGATGGCACCCAAACGCGCAACCGCCCTGCGACGGCGTGTTGGCGACCATCGTATTGATGCCGGCCGTTGTCGCTGCAATGGCCATGGAAGGTGAATCATCGAGCAGGAGATAGAAATCGATATTCGGCGGAAGGGCAGCCGAAGCCTTGGCCTTGCCGCCGATGCCTAATGTGGTGGCGCCGATGATGGCGCTGAATGTGTTCAGTGATTTCGCCGAATAGGTCACGAGCACATTGCGGGTGAGGCCGTTGTCAGTGACGGTGATGTTTGAACTGAGCGAGCCGCCCTGCAGGCCGGGTACCAGCGATGCGAGAGAATCGAACATGCTTTGCGCCCCGGCCTGCGCCGTGCTCGAGCTTTTCGCCATGGCCGACGGCGTGACCGCGGCGAGCGCGGCCGCATCGGCCGCGGCATTCAATTTGGATCTTTTCCGCGCCGCGGATGCGTAATCGACACCCATGCCGGTCGCGAACAGGACCGGGATGAGGAGGAAAGCGAACATCATCACGACATTGGCGCGTCGATCGCGGACAAAGAAGCTGCCAGAGAGGTGCAATTTCTGGAACATTATGATTCCAAATCCGGACGAACCGAGTTTTCAATAGAGCCGGTATGGCGCAAAAATATTGATCTAAGGTTAGGGGGCCGCCTGATTGCCGGGCTATTGGATTGATTGTTTCGTTACGCTGTCGGTGCCGTTCTAGATTGCTGGATGAGCCGAGGCTGTGAAATCGAGCGGCGAATCTGCTAAGCTTAAGAAGTGGGTGATGCTGTCGCGCCGGGCCCGCGCAGGGATGGAGAGCCGCGACGGTCTTGCTGGCATGATGGTTCAAGCGTGCTCTTTGGCCAAGGCGTTCATCGCCCGTTCACGGCTCGTCGGCGAAGTTTCGCAGATGCAATATACTGGGTTCGTCCTTGTCTTGATGGTAGCTGTTTGCACGCCGGCGCTTGGAGCTGGGCGAGCGCATGAGCGCGTCTGCCTGACTGCTGGCCAAGCCCGGGAGATGATCGGGCGACACAAGCTCGCGGAGCCCTTCCGGCTCATGAAAGGGGTGGTCCACCGATTCCAAGCCGAGGCAATTGGCGTCAAGCTTTGCCGGAGAAAAGACGAATTTATCTACGAGATAAGCTTGTTGCGGCGTGACGGCCGGGTCATTCATGTCTTCTTGAATGCTGTCAATGGCAAGATTCTCAGAGCCATCAATGTCAGATGATGGGCTGATAGCGGCCTGTTCGTCGCGCGACGCAGCTGGTAGGCCGAATGTCTTGGTTCGGTTCTGAGCGGCAAAGGAGAGCGACGCGATGCGGCTTCTCGTGGTCGAGGACGATAAGGATCTCAATCGACAGATCGTCGCGGCGCTCACCCAGGCGGGCTATGCCGTCGATCATGCCTTCGATGGCGAGGATGGCTGGTTTCTCGGCGACACGGAATCCTATGACGCGGTCGTTCTCGATCTCGGCTTGCCGAAGAAGGACGGGATAAGTGTGCTCGCCGACTGGCGCAAAGCTGGCCGTGTCATGCCGGTGCTCATCCTCACGGCCCGCGATCGTTGGCACGAAAAGGTACAGGGCTTCGATGCCGGCGCCGATGATTACGTGGCGAAGCCTTTCCACATAGAGGAGCTTCTGGCTCGCCTGCGAGCCTTGTTGCGGCGGGCGGCTGGCCATGCCAGCAATGAATTGACATGTGGCTCCTTGACCCTCGACACGCGGACCGGACGGGTG
>DAIESR010000508.1 GCA_027346205.1 Beijerinckiaceae bacterium | reverse complement strand
GACCCTGTGATGGCTGAGAGCTTTCTTCAGCACGCCGAGCATTATTTCCGTCTGATTGCCGCGGCGCAGGCCGCCCAGGGCTTTCAGCGCCAGCCCGGCGAAGCCGATACCGACGAATGCGACGAGGACGATGACTTCGGCGGAGGCATGGATCGATTTGCTTCGCCGATCGAGCGCGTCGCCAACGTGCAGCCTTCTTACCCAGCCGTGGCGGCTGGCCAACCGCCTTACCCCGATCGCGAACGCAGCTCCTATGCCAATGGCGAGCGGCCTCTCTATGAACGGCCCGAGCGTGGCCCTCGCCAGGAGCGCAGCTTCCAGGATCGCAGCTTCCAAGACCGCAACTTCCAGGACCGCGGTGACCGCAATGAACGCGGCGACCGTGGTTTCCAAGACCGGAATCTCCAGGAACGTAGCTTTCAGCAAGACAGGCCGGTTCCCGATCGACAGGGCGGTCAGGGCCGCGACGGGGAACCACGGCCCAGCCGCGGCGGCCGTGGAGGCCGTGATTATCGAGCGGACACGCGCTATGAACGCGGCGAGCCGCGCGCGGCTGCGACGGAAATAGATGGAAACACTGGCCTGCCAGCCTTCATCACGTCGCCAGTCCGCCTGCAGCCGGAACAGCATTTGGGCGGTGTCGAAGATCAGCCGATCGTAACCAATGTGCTCGACCACTCGGTCGCCGACAATGAGGGTGCGGGCTTCCATTTGCGGCCGCGCCGGCGTCGACGCAGCAAGGCCGAAATGGCCGAAAGTCAGACCGAGATCGCCCCGGCGAGAGATCCCGTCGGCGACTGACTTCGCCGGGGTTCAAATACTCATCATCTGATTGGCTGGATTGATCGGCTCTAACATTTCGACAACACCTCCTTACATGTGACCTGAAAGGCTGCCGCAAGCTCGGGTTCTCCTGCCATTTCGCTTTGCCCAAACTGATATAGGTCATGGGCGAAATGGGAGACTCGAGATAGGGGCATTTATCAGCGCCGCGCCGAGGCTGCTTCGGAGCTTGCGGGCGGGCGAGGAGGGTCGCTTATGAATTTCGAAAAATATACGGATCGGGCGCGCGGCTTCGTGCAGAGCGCGCAGTCGCTGGCCTCGCGCGAAGGGCATCAGCAGTTCACGCCCGAACATATGCTCAAAGTGCTTCTCGAGGATGAGCAGGGTCTCGCAGCAGGCCTGATTGATCGTGCTGGCGGACGCTCGCGCGAGGCCCTTGTCCAGGTCGAACTTGCACTTTCCAAACTGCCCAAAGTGCAGGGTTCCGGCGCCGGCCAGATCTATCTCGCGCCGACGACCGCCCGGGTCTTCGACAACGCCGAGAAGATCGCCCAAAAAGCCGGCGATTCCTATGTCACCGTAGAACGTCTGCTGCTTGCGCTCGCGATGGAGAAAAGCGCCGAGGCGGGGAAGATTCTCGAAAAGGCCGGCGTCACGCCGCAGGCGCTCAATACTGCGATCGAAGACTTGCGCAAGGGCCGCACCGCCGACAATGCGACGGCGGAAAATGCCTATGATGCACTGAAGAAATATGCCCGCGATCTGACGGAAGCAGCGCGCAACGGCAAGCTCGACCCAGTCATCGGCCGCGACGAGGAAATCCGCCGCACGATCCAGGTTCTGTCACGGCGCACGAAGAACAATCCGGTTCTCATCGGCGAGCCGGGCGTCGGCAAGACCGCGATCGTCGAAGGCCTCGCGCTGCGCATCGTCAATGGCGATGTGCCCGAAAGCCTGCGCGACAAAAAGCTGCTCGCGCTCGATATGGGCTCGCTCATCGCCGGCGCTAAATATCGCGGCGAGTTCGAAGAGCGGCTAAAGGCCATATTGACCGAGGTCACCTCGGCCGAGGGCGGCATCATTCTCTTCATCGACGAGATGCATACGCTCGTCGGTGCCGGCAAGACCGAAGGAGCGATGGACGCGTCCAATCTGCTGAAACCGGCACTCGCCCGCGGCGAGCTGCATTGCATCGGCGCGACGACGCTCGACGAATATCGCAAGCATGTCGAAAAGGATGCCGCTCTGGCGCGGCGATTCCAGCCCGTCTTCGTGTCTGAGCCGACGGTCGAAGACACGATTTCCATCCTGCGCGGCTTGAAGGAAAAATACGAGCTTCACCATGGCGTGCGGATCACCGATTCGGCGATCGTCGCGGCCGCAACTCTGTCGCATCGCTATATTGCCGACCGGTTCCTGCCCGACAAGGCGATCGACCTCGTCGACGAGTCGGCGTCGCGCTTGCGCATGCAGGTCGATTCGAAGCCCGAAGAGCTCGACGAGTTGGACCGTCGCATCATTCAGCTGAAGATCGAGCAGGAAGCACTGAAAAAGGAAACCGACGCGGCCTCCAAAGATCGTCTGACCAAGCTCGAAGGCGAGCTTGCCGAAGCCGAAGAGAAGTCCGCAGCTTTGACCGGACGCTGGAAAGCAGAGAAAGACAAGCTTGGTAGCGCTCAGAAGCTCAAGGAGCAGCTCGAGGCTGCACGCAATGAGCTGCTGCAAGCGCAGCGCCGCGGCGAGTATCAGCGCGCCGGCGAGCTGACCTATGGCATCATCCCCGATCTCGAGCGGAAACTGGCGGAGACGGAAGCCCATCGCGCCGATGTCCTCGTCGATGAGGCGGTGACCGCCGATCACATCGCGCAAGTCGTCTCGCGCTGGACCGGAGTCCCAGTCGAGAAAATGCTCGAAGGCGAACGCGACAAACTTTTGCGGATGGAAGAGGCGCTTGCGAAGCGGGTCGTCGGACAGCTCGATGCCGTGCGCGCCGTCTCGACCGCTGTCAGGCGGGCGCGTGCCGGCTTGCAGGACCCGCATCGCCCGATCGGCTCCTTCATGTTCCTAGGGCCGACCGGCGTCGGCAAGACCGAGCTCACCAAGGCGCTCGCCGCGTTTCTCTTCGACGACGAAACCGCAATGGTGCGCATCGACATGTCAGAATATATGGAGAAACATTCGGTCGCCCGGCTCATTGGCGCGCCGCCCGGCTATGTCGGCTATGAGGAAGGCGGCGCATTGACCGAAGCGGTGCGGCGGCGGCCCTATCAGGTTGTGCTTTTCGACGAGGTCGAAAAAGCGCATCCCGACGTCTTCAACGTTCTGCTCCAAGTCCTCGATGACGGCCGACTCACCGACGGTCAAGGCCGCACGGTCGATTTCCGCAATGTCCTCATCATCATGACATCCAATCTCGGTGCCGAATTCCTCGTCCTTCAGAAAGAGGGCGAAGATTCCGGCGCGGTTCAGAATGAAGTGATGCAGATGGTGCGGGCGCATTTCCGGCCGGAGTTCTTGAACCGGATCGACGAGATCATCCTGTTCCACCGGCTGCGCCGCGAGGATATGGCGGCGATCGTCGATATTCAGATCGAGCATCTCGCTAGGCTCCTGGAGGATCGCAAGGTCCATCTCGACCTGACACCGGAAGCCCGCGCTTGGCTCGCCGACAAAGGCTATGATCCAGCCTATGGCGCGCGGCCGCTGAAGCGAGTGATTCAGAAGGCTTTGCAAGATCCGCTGGCGGAAGAAATCCTCGCCGGCCAGATCCATGACGGCGAGACCGTCGTCATCGGCGCCACCCCGCAGGGCCTCTCTCTTCTGACCGGAGCCGAAGCCGAGGCAAGCGAACAAAACGATCGCCGCGCGACCGTCGTCAACTTCCCGAAGGGGGCCTAAGCGAAGCGGCGCACGCACCTTTTCCTGCATCTATGGAAAAGGTGCGCGCTGCCGTGATCTTCGCCCGCCTTGTGCTGCACAGTCTTTCAACTTGATCGCCATCAGAAAGTCTTATAAGGACTTTCGTCCGGCCATATCATCCGCACGTTTCTTAACGCAGATCGGTATGATCCTTGCTTAGAGCCGGACGCACCCAACTCGTGGGATGGCCATTGCGAGCCTTTATGGCTTCGCAGCGCCATTGGCGCGGGGATGTGCTTAGTTAAGCAAAAAAATTGGTGCGTTGACAAAGACATGGTCAATGCCCTGTCCCGACAGACTGGAGTTCGACATGCAGTTAGCCGAGGCCTTTGCCAGTACAGACATCGACGCGATCAAGGCGGCCCTCGAAGGTGCGACCGTCCGCGTCTATTCTTGCCCGCAGCCGGAAACCGCGGACAAGCCGATCATCCGCAATGGGTTTCTTGCGGAATTCACTTTTGCCTCGCCAGCTTTCGTCGGCGACGAGCCGCAATTCGTCGAGCCTAAGGTTCCGGCCAAAAACGTCGGCACGCCCCTGTTCGTGCGGGCGACGAAAGACGGGGCGACAATCGGCGACTTCTCCTGCGGCCCGGGTGATTCCGACGTCAAATTGGCGGAAGTTTCCTGCTCGAAGGATGCGCCTGTTCGCGTGACCAAGTTCCAGATTCGTCCGGGCGTGGCGAATGGTGTGCGACCGGTGAACCCGACTGACATTATGCGCGAGCGGAGCGGCCATCAGATCTCGCATGAG
>DAIESR010000506.1 GCA_027346205.1 Beijerinckiaceae bacterium | reverse complement strand
GGCATGATCCGCCGACGTGATCCATCGGTATGATCCGGCATAGGTTACCTCGATCTAGAGCGGGATGAGGAAAAGTGGGAACCGGTTTTCCGGCGCAATCAAGTTCATGCAGATTGCGTAAACTTATCTGCCTCTCCCGCTCTAAGTTATTGGAAACGATCACGCGCAACAACCTCATTGACCAGTGAAGCGCGGCTTGCGTCTCGCAAGAAATGCAGCAGCGCCTTCTTTCGCATCCTCGGTCGCGGCCGCGCGCCCGAACAAGGCGGCCTCGAGCTCGAGGCCCTGCGCCTGCGTCATGTCCATGCCAGAGTTGACGGCTTCGAGCGCGAAGCGGACCGCCTGCGGCGCATTGGTTGAAATCGTCCAAAGGAGTGCCTCCGCCCGCCCAATGAGCTTGTCCTTGGGGACGATCTCGTCGATGAGACCGATGCGATAGGCTTCTTGGGCATCAATCATATCCCCCGACAGAATTATCTGCAGCGCACGTCCCTTGCCGATTAGACGCGGCAGCCTTTGCGTGCCGCCAAAGCCAGGAATGAGCCCAATGCGCGCCTCGGGTTGGGCGAGCCGCGCATGCTCCGCCGCGATGCGCATGGTACATGCCAACGCCAATTCGCAACCACCGCCGATGGCATATCCATTCAGCGCCGCGATGACAGGTTTTCCAAGACTTTCGATAAGATCCATCAGAGCCTGACCCTCTCGCGCCATGGCTTCGGCCTCGGATGCTGTCAGCCGGCTCAGCTCATCAATGTCAGCTCCCACCGCGAAGGCTGTGTCCCCAACGCCTGTGAGGATGACGCCACGTATGGCGTCATCGGTGCGAAGCTCCGCCATCGCGGCGGCGAGATCGGCGATCGTTTGCCGATCGAGCGCATTGAGGACGTCAGTCCGATTGAGCGTAACTTTGGCAATCTGGTCCTCTTTCTCGATCAGAAGTGTGTCGAATGAAAATGGCGCTGTCATAAGGCGCTCCTGAAAAAGTGGGGATTCTGGGACGAGCGATCGTCGTGGCCGATGCGACAGCGACTTGCTCTTCGGGCGAGACTTGCTGTTCAGAGATGAGGATCGTCAAGCCGGTAAAACCGTGCAGATTCGCGTACCATGTCGGCCAAGCGTTGCTCCTGCAAAGCGGCAAACCCCGGGGCGGTTCACTCCCGGCGGCTTGCTCATCACATCATAGACGACGCGATTGATGCCGTTCACCTCATTGATGATGCGTGTCGCGGCGCGACCGAGAATGCCCATGTCGAAGGGAAAGAAATCCGCCGTCATGCCGTCGATCAAGGTGACAGAGCGTAAGGCACAGACAAAATCATAGGTGCTATCATCACCCTCATATGAAAGTGGAAATCGTCAAGTGCACCGAATCAGGCCAAAGGGTTCGAACTGGTGCCCAAACGCTGGATCTTCGAGCGCAGCTTCGCGGGGCTCAATCGTTGCCGCGGATTGGCCAAGGATTAGGAGAACCTGAACCAGAACGCGCTCGCCGTCCTACGTCTCGTCTCCATCCGCCTCATGCTCAGAAAGCTATGTAATCCGAAATAAAGTCTCCGCACAGACTCTGAGGGTTTTCATGTTCACAGCCGAACTCATTGAAAAGGCGGAAGCGCTTCTCAGCCTTTGTCGCACCCGCCGGTTCATGCTCGTCACGGCGGAATCCTGCACTGGCGGCCTCGTTGCGGCTCTTCTCACCTCACTTGCCGGTTCG
>DAIESR010000458.1 GCA_027346205.1 Beijerinckiaceae bacterium | reverse complement strand
GGGCCTTTGCCGAACCAGCCGCCGGCATGGAAACTGTCGATCGCCGTGTCGATCTGAAACGTGTCGATGACGCCATGCGCCGAGCTTGGGTCGATGAATTTCACGAACCGCGCCCGCACATGCGGCACGAATTTATAGGCGAGGAACATACCGCTCACGCCGATCCCGCCAATGCCGACGACCCAGATCCAATGCAGCCCCGCCATAAAGAAGAGCGCAGCCCAGACCATCGACAAAAGCATGGTTTGACCGAAGTCAGGTTGCAGGATCAAAGGCACGATCGACAGTGGCAGCAGCAGGATGGCGAGCAGATTGCCGGGCACATCCTGCCTTTTGCCGCCTTCAGCAAAAGCCCAAGCGGCGAGGATGACGAAGGCCGGCTTCAGAAATTCGGATGGCTGAATGCCGAAGATCCAGCGCCTTGCACCTTTGACCTCATGCCCGAAGACGAGCGCCAGAAGGATCAAGCCCAAGGAAACCGCGAAGACGACCAGCGCCGTGCGCCGCACATGCCGCGGCGACAGGAAAGAGGTCACGAAAAACACGGCGACGGCCGGAAACAGAAAAAACATCTGCCGATTGACGAAATAGAATGTCGGCAAGCCCAGGCGTTCGGCGACCGGCGGACTCGCGGCGAGCGTCAGCACGAGACCGAGCACTATCAAAGCGCCGAGCGCGGCAATGATGAAGCGATCGACAGTCCACCACCAATTCGCCAGAGCCGAACGTTCCACCCGTGAGACCATGGAAGCCTCCCTCAGTTCGTCTGTTGTTCGGCGAGCTTGGCATGAACCAGCTCGCGAAACCGATCGCCACGTTTCTCGAAATCCGGAAATTGATCGAATGAGGCACAGGCCGGCGACAGCAGAACAATCGGCATCTCCGTCGTCGCCTGCTCCGCATCGCGCGTCGCACGATCGACCGCCTGATCGAGCGTGCCGCAGAATTCATAAGGGATTGCATCCCCGATGGTCTGAGCGAAGAGGTCCGACGCCTCGCCGATGAGATAGGCCTTCACCACTTTCGAAAACAGCGGGCGCAAAGGCTCGATGCCGCCTTGCTTGGCGCGCCCGCCCAGGATCCAATAAATGTCATCCAGGCTGAGAAGCGCCTTTTCCGCGGCATCGGCATTGGTCGCCTTGGAATCATTGATGAAGAGCACCTTGCCGCGGCGGCCGATCTCTTCGAGCCGATGTGGCAGACCGGGGAAGGTCGCAAGGCCCTTGGCGACGATATCGAGACTGAAGCCATGGGTGCCGAGCGCCGCGACCGCCGCCGCGGCGTTCTGGCCATTATGCGTGCCGCGCAGTGATGGAATGCCGGCAAGATCGGCGATGGTCAGCGACCGGCCTTGGACCCGGCGGACGAGGCGCGTCCCCTCAAGGATGATGCCATCTTCGATCTGCGGCCGCGTCACCGAAACGGACGTGCCGGGCTTGCGCCGCTGTCGCAATCGCTCGGCGATGGCGAACGTCACCTCATCGTCGATGGCAATGACAGCGACATCAGCCTTGGCCACCAGCCGCTCCTTGATCGCCGCGTAATTCTCCATCGTGCCATGGCGATCGAGATGATCCGGTGTGACATTGAGGAGCACGCCAACCCAGGGATCGAGCGAAGGCGCAAGATCGATCTGGAAGGACGAGCATTCGATCACATGCACGATCTCGGGCGACGGCGGCGACAGCGCCAAGATCGGCGTGCCGATATTGCCGCCCACCTCGACGCGATAGCCGAAAGTCGCAAAGAGATGCGCGATGAGCGCTGTCGTCGTCGACTTGCCATTGGTGCCGGTGATGGCGACGAAAGGCGATTTCGGCGCGATCGCGCGGCGCTCGCGGCAGAATAATTCTATGTCGCCGATGATTTCGATGCCAGCCTCTCTCGCCTTGGTGACGATCCAATGCGGCTGCGGATGCGTCAGCGGCACGCCGGGCGCCAACAGCAGCGAGTCGAAACCCTTGAGATCCGTGGCAGACAGATCGACGAGCGGAAGGCCTTGCGCCGCAGCCTTGTCGCGCGAGGCCGCCTGATCGTCCCAGACTGTGACTTCGGCACCTCCGGCGACAAGCGCCTCGGCGCTCGCGCGCCCGGAAGCCCCGAGACCGAAGACGGCAACTTTCTTGCCGGCGAAAGAGGTGAGCGGAATCATCTTTACCTCAGCTTCAAAGTCGAGAGGCCGATGAGGGCGAGGACAAAGGCGATGATCCAGAAGCGGACGACCACCTGCGGCTCGGACCAGCCGAGCTGCTCGAAATGATGATGGATCGGCGCCATGCGGAACACGCGTTTGCCGGTGAGCTTGAAGGAAGCAACTTGCACGATGACGGAGAGCGCCTCGAGCACGAAGAGGCCCCCGACAATGGCGAGCACGAACTCATGCTTGACGGCGACGGCGATCGTGCCGAGGAGGCCGCCGAGAGCCAGCGAGCCTGTGTCACCCATGAAGATCTGCGCCGGCGGCGCGTTGAACCAGAGGAAGCCGAGCCCGGCGCCGATCACCGCGCCACAAACGACCGCGAGTTCCCCCGTGCCGGGCACGAAATTAATGCCGAGATAGGCCGAAAAAATCGCATTCCCGGCGAGATAGGCGATAATGCCGAAAGCCGCGGCGGCGATCATCACCGGTACGATGGCGAGGCCATCGAGCCCATCGGTGAGATTGACCGCGTTGCCGGCGGCAGTGATCACGAAAGCGCCGAAAACGAGATAGAAGACGCCGAGATCGGCGACATAGCCATTGATCGCCGGCAAAGCGAGCGACGTCGCATGCGCCGGATCGACCACCGTCACCGTATAGCAGGCGACGAGCGCGATCGCCGCTTCGAGCGCGAGCCGCAGCTTGCCGGAGACGCCATTATGCGTCTGCTTCGTGACTTTGAGATAATCGTCATAGAAGCCGACGAGGCCAAAGCCGATCATGACGAGAAGCACGATCCACACATAGCGGCTCGCCAGATTGGCCCAGAGCAAAGTCGAGAAGATAAGCCCCGAGAGAATCATCAGGCCGCCCATGGTGGGCGTGCCCTTCTTCGTCAACAGATGCGATTGCGGTCCATCGCTGCGGATCGGCTGACCCTTGCCTTGTTTGAGACGCAGAGCGGCAATGGTGCGCGGCCCGAAGAAGAACACGAAGAACAGCGCCGTCGCCGTGGCGCCGCCGGTGCGGAAGGTGATGTAGCGAAACAGATTGAGCGGACTGAACAGATGCGAAAAATCCGCGAGCCAAGTGAGCATAAGCAACGATTCCTAGGAGGCGGCGATTATATCAGGGACATGCGCTTTCAACGCCGCGACGACGACACGCATTTGGCTCGCATTCGATCCTTTCACGACGACGAGATCGCCGGCACGTATGACATCAATGACGATGGGCACGAGTTCCGCCGCGCCAGCCCGCCAAGCGCCCTGACGTTCAGCCGGCAAAGCGTCGAAGAGATGTTTCATCATCGGTCCGGCTGCAAAGATGAGATCGATATGGTTCGCTATGAGATCCGTGGCGAGTTCGGCATGCAGCTCCGCGCTGCGCGGACCGAGTTCGCGCATGTCGCCGAGCACAGCGATGCGCCGCCCCGTCGATCCTTCAGTCACCCCATGCGTCGGCAGCGCGCCGGCCAGCGCGAAAGCCGCCCGCATGGAGGCTGGATTGGCGTTGTAGCTTTCATCGAGCAAAGTGAAGGGGCCGTCCGGGGCTTCGAGGACGAACCGACGGCCACGACCTTCGGGAACTTCGAAAGAGGCAAGCGTCGCGGCGGCGGCTTCGAGATCGAGGCCAAAAGCCTTGGCGACGAGCAGCACGGCCAAGGAATTCATCGCGAGATGGCGACCCGACGCGCCAAGCCGATAAGATAAGGAGCGTCCGCAGATCCGCGCCTCCACGAGCGTATGATCTTCGGCGAGCGTCACATCGATCAATTGCGCATCGGCATGCGCATCGGTGCCGAATGTCGCGATGTGACCCGCCGAGGATGCACGGGCGGCCGTCGCGAGCCGCGCGAATTGATCGTTATCGTGATTGAGTATGGCAACACCGCCGGGCACAAGACCGGAAAAGATCTCAGCCTTGGCGTCGGCGATCGCTTCGACATTCGCAAAATATTCGAGATGCACCGGCGCGACAGTCGTTATGATCGCCACATGCGGCTGCGCCATCGCGGTGAGCGGCGTGATCTCGCCTGCGTGATTCATGCCGATCTCGATGATTCCGAACTGCGTGTCGCGCGGCATACGCGCCAGGGTCAAGGGCACACCCCAATGATTATTGTAGGAGGCGACGGAAGCATGCGCCGCGCCCTCTTGCCCGAGCACGAGGCGCAAGGCTTCCTTGGTCGAGGTCTTGCCGACCGAACCTGTCACGGCGACGATCCGCGCCAAGCTGCGCACCCGCGCGAAATAGGCCAGCCTTTCGAGCGCCGCCAACACATCATGCACGACATAAAGCGGGCCCGAGCCTTTGAGCGCATCGGCATGCGCCTCATCGACCACAGCCGCCGACGCACCCTTTTCGAAGGCCGCACGAACGTAATCATGACCGTCGCTCTTCTCGCCGAGGATGGCAAAGAAGAGATCGCCTTCAGCGAGGCTGCGCGTATCGATCGAGATGCCGAAACTCGGTCGCGGCAAGATGCCGCTGATACGTGCGTCCAACGGCGCGACAAGACCAAGCGCCGTCCATAATGGCTCTGACCACGCTTGATCTTGCGACAATTCCATACTCATGCCGCGAAATCCTTCAAGGCGGCGCGCACGCTCTGTTGATCGGAGAAAGGAAGGACCTTGTCGCCGACGATCTGGCCGGTTTCGTGACCTTTGCCGGCGATCAGCAAGGTATCGCCGGACCCGAGCATGGCTATGGCCTCAGCAATCGCGGCACCACGGTCGCCGGTCTCGCGCAGGCTTGCATTGCCGACAGATGCAGCCCCTCGCAGAATCGCTTCGCGAATGACCGACGGGTCTTCGCTGCGCGGATTGTCGTCGGTGACGATGACGACATCGGCGAGCCGCGCCGCCAGCTCCCCCATGATCGACCGCTTGCCTTTGTCGCGATCACCGCCGCAGCCAAAGACGACAATGAGTCGGCCGCGCGTCCAAGGACGCAAGCTCCGCAGAACCTTGTCGAGCGCATCGGGCTTATGGGCATAATCCACGAAGATCGGCGCCTCTCTATAGCGCCCGACGAGTTCGAGCCGCCCCGGCACGCCTTCCAGCCTTTCGAGCGCGGCAAAGATCGCCTCCGGCGCGCCGCCGGTCGCCAGGGCAAGACCCGCGGCAACAAGCACATTCTGCACTTGAAATTCGCCAGCGAGCGGCAGGCGAAGAGAGATGTTGCGTCCGCCATGTTCAAGCGACAGCTCGGTCGAAAGATCCTCCTGCCGCGCATCGAGAAGGCGCAGCGCCGTGCCGCGCCGCCCAACCGTCAATATATCGAGACCTCGGGCCTTGCAGGCGGCCTCGACCTTTTCCGCGACATCGCTGTCGGCATCGATGACCGCCGGCTGGCCCGGCGCCAGCAACCCTTCGAAGAGCCGCAGCTTGGCGGCCAGATAAGCGTCGAGATCGGCATGATAGTCGAGATGA
>DAIESR010000439.1 GCA_027346205.1 Beijerinckiaceae bacterium | reverse complement strand
CAGCTTGCTCGGTTGATAGGTCCGCTTCACCTTGCTGCTCCGGTTCGAAATCTGTGGGATGCCGCGCCAAGAGCCCCTGACGCTCAATCCACCATCCGGCGAGCCGAAAGAAGGGGATGCGACTGAAAAGGGGCGGCGCAGGTTGAAATCCGTGCGCCTTATAGAGGCAAATGCGCCGGGAAGTCAATTTTCGATGTATCAGCGTCGGAGCGCAAATAGGTGGGGCCATGGCTGATCCGACGCCCTGCAATCCATGCGCTCTTGCTTTCGGCCGCAGGCTCGGAAAAGACCCGGCCATGCGGACCGGGAGGTGAACCCGCATGGCCGGGTGAGAGTATGGAGTGCGGAGGACGACTCCAACGGCTGCATGCCGGCAGTTCCTTCCGACAAAGCGATCGCATTCCATCGCATGCCCCGGACGATGGCGTGAAAGATCAACCCGCGTCGAGCCGCGGAATTAGTTATATATAAAAGTATATCGCTTTGCGAAGCCTAAATTGTCGTAAGCCGATGGTGAGGAGAATCGGCCTAACGGCCCACTGTTTCGACAAAATCCGACGCAAATCAGATCAAATAAATCCGGTCTGGCAGCTCTTCGCCGCTCGACGCGGTACGCGGAAAGTGAGTCGCCAGCACTGTTTCACACGCGTTGATGGCTATGAGGAATCCGTCGGCGATGCGGCCGTTGCTCATATGTGCGACGAGCGCATCGATGGCCGCCTGCCAGTCCGATTGCGGTACACGAGCCGAGATGCCTTGGTCGGCGATGATCCGCGCATAGCGTTCCGAGAGCGAGACGAAAATCAGAATTCCACTGCGGTCTTTTTTGCGCGCGATGCCGCGGATCATGAACTGCTCCATAGCCGCGCGATGCGCCGCGGCCCGGCGCAATCTCAGCGGCAAAAGCGCGACCCGCACGCGCGGCAGACAGAGCAACGCGGTGAGCGCGAAAAATACGACAATCTGCAGCAACATGATCCGCTGCACCGAAAACGCAGTGAAGGCGAGCAGCAGCCAAGGCACCGCCAGAGCGGCGACTGCCGCGAGAAGAATGGGCAGCGCGGTCGTGTCCGAGGAAGTCTGCGCCAGCACGCACACGATCTCGCCAGAGGTCTTTGATTCTGTCGCGTGAATTGCTGCCGAGATCCGTTCGCGGTCCTGTTCCGAAATCTTCATCACCAGCTTCCCGAAGCTCCGCCGCCGCCCGAAGAGCCGCCTCCACCGGAGAAACCGCCGCTATCCGATGATCCGCCGCTCGAAAATCCGCCGCCGCCGCGCGAACTGCCGGAACTGAGCAGGATATACAGAATAATCTCGAAGAAAACCGTGCGAAAGCCGGGCGAAACAATGAGGAGCGCGACAACGGCGATGGCGATCGCGATCAGCACCCAAGACATCGGGTCGGTCGTCTGTTGAGTGGCGCGACGTAGCGACGGATGCTTTTGCCATTCCGCGGAGTCGGTGGTCAGTACGGTGATGATGTCATCGACGCCGCGCGATATCCCGCCGCCGTAATCGCCGGTCTTGAAACGCGGCATGATGGCATTGGTGATGATGATCTTCGACAATGCGTCGGTGAGCGTCCCTTCGAGACCGTAGCCGACCTCGATGCGCACCCTATGCTCATGCGGCGCGACGAGAAGAAGCACGCCGTTGTTCTTCGTCTTCTCGCCAAGCTTCCAGGTTCGGAAGAGTTCATTGGCGTAGGGCTCGATTTCCTGGCCTTCAAGCGAGGCCACGGTGGCAATGACGAGCTGGATGCCTGATTTGGCTTCGAGATTGACGAGTTTCGGCTCGATGGCGGCGCGCGTTGCCGCCGGAATAACGTTGGCTTGATCGACGATACGGCCGGTGAGCGCCGGGAAATTGGCGGCGAAAACGCCAAGGACCGTACAAAGCAGCGCGAGAAGAGCAAATGTCGCGCGCCTCCCTCCGACTGCAAAGACAGAGGAGGAGCGACCCAAGGTCATTGCGGCGCCTTCGTAGGACGGCGGTGTGTCAGAACTTCACCTGCGGCGGGGTTTGCGCATTGCTGCTCGCGGCGAACTCAGCCATCGGCTTGTTGGCGCGGAAGAAGGTCGAAGCCCATAAAAGGCCGGGGAAGGTCTTGAGCTCGGTGTTATAGGCTCTTACTGCTTCGATGTAGTCGCGCCGCGCGACGGTGATGCGGTTCTCGGTGCCTTCCAGCTGCGATTGCAGCGCAAGGAAGTTCTGGTTCGACTTCAGGTCGGGATAGTTCTCGCTCACCGCGAGCAACCGGCCGAGCGCGCCGGACAGCTGATTCTGTGCGTCCTGAAACTGCTTCAGTTTCGCGGGGTCTGTGAGCTGGGAGGCGTCGATCTTGACCTGGGTGGCCTTGGCCCGCGCCTCGACCACGGAGGTCAGCACGTCCTTTTCCTGTTTGGCATAGCCTTGCACGGTCGCAACAAGATTTGGGATCAGGTCGGCACGGCGCTGGTAATTGTTCTGCACGTCTGCCCACTTGGCCTTGGCCTGTTCCTCCAAAGTCGGAATCTTGTTGTAACCGCAGCCCGAAACGGCAAGGCCAAGAAGAACGGCGACCAGAACAGCACGAATTCGCGATATCGATAGGGTCATGAACGCCTCCTGCTCAATCCAGAATAGGCAGCGTTACGGGAGCGATGTCAATGCGCATCGCCGGAGCATGTTCTGGGAAAATTGAGCGACTTTTCCGATCGGGAACATGCTCTAAATAATTATAATCAAGCCGACTTATACAAAATCTCTCGGCTGAGAACCCATGCCGGTCGCCGTCATTGTGAGCCAACGGGTCCGGCCTTCGGCCGGCCCGATGACAGGCTACGCGAAGCATATGTGGACGGCCCCATGGCAAGCAACTTTTTTGACGCTTTTGCGAAATGGGATGAGTTACCTTTTTAAAGATTTGGTCGCGATCGGTTCTATGCTGCCACTCCGGCACTTTGTGGCGGGCCTGGATCGCAATCGAATGACGGTTTTGAGTCAACAGCAACATCCAAGCACTTCGGCAATGCGCCAAAAGCCGCACTTCACCCGGTCCGATCCCAAAGTCGGCATTGCCACCCACTGTGGATATTTCGCACCAGACTTTTGCAACGTTCAAATCGCTGAAATGTCGCGGTCGGACGCGTGGTGCGAAATTCTTCCGTTATGAACGCGGTTCGTCGGGGATGCTGGTGCGTGCGGCGGGAATGTGCCGGTAAAGCGTCGCGGTCGAGACGCCGAGGCGATGAGCGACTTCATTGACGCCAATCTTTGGATTGGTGAGCAAAGCCTTCGCCGCCTGAATGTCGCGCTCGGTCATCTTCGGCGGGCGTCCGCCCGTGCGCCCCGCCTTGCGCGCCGCCGACAATCCGGCGCGGGTGCGCTCGTGGATCAAGTTGCGCTCGAATTCCGCCAACGCGCTGAACATGTGAAAGACGAGTAGTCCCTGCGCGCTCGTCGTGTCGAGCGCTTCCGTCAATGAGCGAAACGCTATGCCGCGCTCCCGGAGATTTTCGACGGTTTCGATCAGTTGCTTTACGGAGCGCGCCAGCCGATCGAGTTTCCATACGACGAGCGTATCGCCGCCGCGCATGAAGCCGAGCGCCGCCATGAGTTCGGGTCGATCGGCCACGGCTCCCGACATCTGCTCAATGAATATCTTTTCGCAACCCGCCTCGGCGAGCGCGATGCGCTGCAAGTCGAGATTCTGGTCAACCGTCGAAACGCGCGCGTAGCCGATCAGCATGACGACGCTCTCCTTATCTCAATTGACGCTTCGGCATAGGCGGTACGGGATAGCGCCCCAGCCTGGCATTCCAGTAAGCCCATGAGCGCGGGTCGATAATCCCCGGCGGCGCATGGTCGAGAGCTTCGCGAAGATCGTCGTCGGTCAGGAAGGCCCGCACGAGCTTCATGTCCTCATGCGTCGCCCTCGCGACCGCATAAGCGACGAAGCGGAACGTGTCGGACAAAGCCTCTCTCGGCTCCTCGAACCAGACAAGGCGACGCGCCAGCGCTTCGGTGTCCGGGGTCAGGGGGATGTCTTTCATGGCTTAAGACTTCCGGTTGGAGAACGATCTCCTCCTGCCGCGCCAATCAGCGGCAAGCGTTCGACATCAACGGCGCTCGCGGCCTTCACAAGCCGATCCTTCACCCTCTTGGGCAACCGTTGAAG
>DAIESR010000425.1 GCA_027346205.1 Beijerinckiaceae bacterium | reverse complement strand
CGTGCGCGTAGACGTTCCAGAGGATGGGTATGTCGATCTTGTCATAGCCGTGGCGGAAATGATTGCCGATGTCGGCGACGCGGCGCCACGGAATTTCAGGATGGCGCTCTTTCCATTCCCTCGGAACATGACGTGAAGCTTCGCTCAGGATCTCAAGAAAGCGCTCGTAAGCAGCCCGGGTGACTGGTTCGTTCGCAAGTGAATCCGGTTCTTTATTTTGCAAAAGCGCACGTGCATGCGTGATCGCATCCTTCATATGCTGCAAACGCTGGCGCGCTGTCGCAACCATCAAAAGACCTGCGTCAGCTCATTGGCGATCGTCTGGGCAAATGCTTGATCAAGGCTGCGGCGCAGCAGCGCGTTTGCATTGAGCCCGGTCGTATCCGTGATAACATGTTCGATCCCGATCAGATCGAGCAGAGAAAATTTATCGTTGGTCTCTATGTCCAACAACACGTCGAGATCGCTGTCTGGGCGATGATCGCCGCGCGCACGAGAGCCGAAGATCGCGAGATGTTCCACGCCGGCTTTTTGCAAGGTGTCTTGCTGGGCGCGGAGGCGGGTGATGATCTCGGTTTTGTCCATGCGAAATCATAACATCGTGGCAGGCGATCGCGAAACCGTCACAGGCGCGCCGGCAGATTCTCCTCATGCGCCAAATTGGAGAAGCGGGTCATCTCCGCTTCGAAGGCGAGTTCGACCGTGCCCGTCGGACCATGGCGCTGCTTGCCGATGATGACTTCGGCGCGGCCGTGCACCTGCTCCATCGACGCTTGCCAGGTCAAAAACTCTTCGCTGCCTTCGCGGGGCTGCTTGTTCTTCAGATAATATTCCTCGCGGAAGACGAACATCACGACGTCGGCGTCCTGCTCGATCGAGCCGGATTCACGCAAATCTGAGAGCTGCGGCCGCTTGTCGTCGCGGTTCTCGACCTGGCGCGAGAGCTGCGACAGGGCGACGATCGGCACGTTCAGTTCCTTGGCCAGGGCCTTGAGGCCGGTGGTGATCTCGGTCAATTCCTGCACGCGGCTGTCGCTGCGAGACCGGCTCGCCGACAGCAATTGCAGATAATCGACGACGAGGAGATCAAGGCCGCGCTGGCGCTTTAAGCGGCGCGCGCGCGCCGTGAGCTGGGCGATCGAAATGCCGCCGGTCTGATCGATGTAGAAGGGGATGGTCTGCATCTCGCGCGCGGCTTCCGCGACGCGATGGAATTCCCCTTCGGAAATGTCGCCGCGGCGGATTTTGTACGAAGGCACGGCCGATTGTTCGGCAATGATGCGGGTCGCCAATTGCTCGGCCGACATTTCGAGCGAGAAGAAGCCGACGATTCCGCCGTTCACTGTCTCATGCGTGCCATCCGGGCGCGGGCGGAATTCATAGGCCTTGGCGATGTTGAAGGCGATATTTGTCGCCAGCGCCGTCTTGCCCATGCCGGGGCGGCCGGCGATGATGACGAGATCGGAGGATTGCAGCCCGCCGAGCATGCGATCAAGATCGGAAAGCCCGGTTGCAATGCCCGACAGCCGCCCGTCGCGCTCCCAGGCTTTGGCCGCCATGTCGACGGCGGTCGCCAGCGCATCGGAAAAGCGCTGGAAGCCGCCATCGTAACGGCCCGTCTCGGCGATTGTATAGAGCTTGCGCTCCGCCTCCTCGATCTGCTCGCGCGGTTGGGCGGCGATCGGCGCGTCATAGGCCGTGTTGACGATGTCCTCACCGATGAGAATGAGGTCGCGGCGCACGGCGAGATCATG
>DAIESR010000414.1 GCA_027346205.1 Beijerinckiaceae bacterium | reverse complement strand
CGACATGCTCGAACCGGTGCAATGGCCGGTGCCGGCTGGCAGACTCTCGGGCACGCCGAGACTGCTCGAAGATGGCCTCTACCCGACGATGGACAGACGCGGCCATTTCATCGCGGTCAGCCAGAGGGCACCACGCTATTTCGCCGAGCCAGAACATCCTTTGATCCTCAATACGGGCCGGCTGCGCGATCAATGGCATACGATGACACGCACCGGCCTGGTGCCGAAACTCTCGCTGCATCGACCGGAGCCTTGCGTCGATATCGCGCCGAGTGATGCAGCGAAATACGGGATCGTCGACGGCGATCTCGTCAGACTGTCGAGCCCTTGGGGCTCGGCGGTCGCAGAGGCGCGCGTGACCACAGATCAGCCCTGCGGCAGCGTCTTTCTGCCGATGCATTGGACGGATCAATTTGCCGCGCATTGTGTCGTGGGCCAGCTCGTCAATCCCGCCGTCGATCCCGTTTCGCATCAGCCGGAGCTGAAACACACGCCGGTCTTCATCGAAAAGATCGCTTCAGGCTTCGAGGCACTGTTCATCACGCGGCGGCGCTTCAAGCCGGAGGGCATTCTCCATTGGTCTCGGCGGCCAGCGGAAGGTTGCGAGATCTATCAGCTGCGCGGACCGAAGCCGGCAACCGACGTCGCCGCCGCCATCGAGGCTCTGCTCGCACCACAGGAAGGATGGGAGTTCATCGAATATCGCGATCCGGCCCGCGGTGTCGTGCGATTGGCATGGGTTAGTCCCAACGGGCTCGAAGAATGTCTCTTCTCGAGTCCGGCCGGGAGCCTGCCAGACGCCGACGCCGTGATCGCCCTTTTCGCAAATAAAACGCCGCTCGACGATGCCTGCCGCATGTCCTTCCTGAGCGGCGAGATTGCCGGCTATGTGCCGCCAAGAGGCCGCATTATCTGCACCTGCTTCCAGATCGGCATCGAGACGATCCGCGAGGCCATCGCTGCCGAAGGCATCGAAGATGTCCGGACGCTCGGCAAAAAATTGCGCGCTGGTACCAATTGCGGTTCCTGCATCCCGGAATTGAAAGACATTCTGCGTCAGAGCCAGACCCCGCTGGCAGCGGAGTGACGTGGACACATATGACGGCGCTACAGCGCCCAATAAGGGCCGAATTTCATCAAGGCGAGCCTCTCACCCCTGCGGACCACCGGCAAGCTCGGCCGGCGGCGGCGCTTTGGCACCATCCTTCTGCGCCAGCCCCATCGTAAGCGCCGTCAAGCCGGCCAGACCCCCGAGCTGCATGCTGTCGGCCGCCGTACTGGGCACGATGACGATGGTGGAATTCTGCTTCAGCCCTTCATACAACATATTCATCGCACGCAAATGAAACGCGGTCGGATTATTGGCATAGGTGGCCGCCGCCTCACCGAACTTTTCCGCGATCTGGCGCTCTGAATCGCCAAGAATGACGCGGGCTTGACGCTCGCGCTCGGCTTGCGCCTGCATCGACATGGCATCTTCGAGCGCGGGCGGAATCAACACGTCCTTGACCTCCACCGAAATGACATTGATGCCCCAAGGCTCCGTGCGATTGTCGATGATTTTCTGCAATTCCGCGCTGATCTTGTCCCTGCCTTCCAGCATATCGGCCAAAATCGTCTTGCCGATGACGTCACGAAGCGCGGTCTGCGCCGCCCAATTGATGGCGCTTTGATAATCGGCGACATCAAGCGCCGCCTTCATCGGATCGACCACTTTCCAAAACAGCACCGCATCGACATTCACGGGCACGGTATCCTTGGTGAGCGTGCGTTCCGCGTTGAATGAGGACGTGATGACTCGAATATCGATCCAATAGGGAATGGTGTCGACGACCGGAATGATGAGGAAAAGTCCCGGTCCACGCAGCGCATGGAAACGCCCAAGCCGCAAGACGACGGCGCGACTCCATTGATCGGCGACCTTGACGGAGACGACGACGAGAATTGCGACGATCAAAGTGGCAAAGATCAACCAGTTGCTTCCCC
>DAIESR010000403.1 GCA_027346205.1 Beijerinckiaceae bacterium | reverse complement strand
GAGGCGTTGACCTCTCGTCAAAACCTTGGTGGCTTGTCGCCATAAGGCCAACACCCTGCCTGAGTGCTGTCTCGCTAGGGTTTCAGTGGCGCAATCTCCTGTTCATAGGCGACCTGACCGGGTTTCCCGTTCATGCCGAAGCCCCCGCCATGCTGCGGCGATCTCGATTGCTTGTGTGAAGCCGATTTCTATCGTTCCCTCAGATCAACGCTGCCTCGCGCGTCCGTGCTTGAAATTGCCGAAGAGGTCCCCGAAGCGCGGGATGAATCCGGGCACTTCGTGCATGTAGAGCGCATAGTCCTCGCCGAATTGAGCCAAGGCCTCCCGCTCCTCCGTCCGCGCCAGGCGCACATACATGAAGACCAGGACCGGAAACATCGCGAGCGTCAGCAGAGTCGGCCATTGCAGGAGGAAACCGAGCATAACGAGAATGAAACCGAGATATTGTGGGTGGCGAATAAAAGAATAGACGCCAGTCGCGGCGAGCGCCTGTTTGCTCTGTGCTTCGTAGAGCACTTTCCAACCGGCCCAGATCAGCAGGAAGCCGCCGCCGATGAAAATGTAGCTTAGGATATGGAACGGGCCGAAATGCGGATTCGTGCGCCAGCCCAATAGTTCCTCGAGCAGATGGCCTGCGTCATGCGAGAACCAATTGATATTGGGATAGTGGGACTGCAGCCAGCCTGAAAGCAGATAAATGGTGAGAGGAAACCCGTACATCTCGGTGAAGAGCGCAATCAAAAAGGCGCTAAAGGCACTGAACGACCGCCAATCGCGTTTCGTCTTGGGCTTGAAAAAGCTGAAAGTGAAGAAGATGAAGATCGCGGAGTTGATGATCACCAGGGAC
The DNA here is from genome assembly GCA_027346205.1 of Beijerinckiaceae bacterium. Lineage (GTDB taxonomy): Bacteria > Pseudomonadota > Alphaproteobacteria > Rhizobiales > Beijerinckiaceae > Methylovirgula. Next base: position 5,059 of record DAIESR010000403.1, on the reverse strand, counting down.
CACCATCCATAGGCTGGAACATTGTCACGCATGGCCTGCGTTCCTGATAATCAGGCGAGTTCGAATCGGCACTCGCGAGGAGATTTGGCGCCTCACTCCTGTCGCGCTCGTACGCCGTTCAATGAGTTGCGCCTCCCATGCATGATGAGATGGACCAACGGGCATGTCGCTAGAAGCAGCCAGGAAAGCCAGCGAAAACCATGGGTTCGTGGCTCGGCGATCAAGGCGCAGGCACCGATCGCCAAAAAACGTGATCAACGTAATCGTGGCGGCAGAAAGAGAGCCGCAGTTTCTGGTGTCAGCACTCTTACTAGCCATAGTTGAGTCCGCGAATGGGCATGATCTTGCGCGCAAGGCAATTTGTCGCGTTGAGCGAAATCAATCGAACGCTCGATGCAACGGACAGAAAATGATCCGCAGATCGATGTTGCAGCAAGTATGGCACCGGCTCCCGCCACAAATCTTTGATCTCAGTTAAAGTTTGCGCAGATGAAGTCCGGGCTAGGCTCGCGGCAAATCGCTAAAACTGGCGGCGAGATCCTCGACGGCGCAGACGCATGAACCCAAGCGTAGATCAAACACCTGCAGCACGCAACTTTTGCTTCTCTGGCCCGGCTACAAAACCGCAGATCAGGCAGTCCACCCCGGTTTTTGAAATAAGGTCGCAAACAGCATCTGCCGTACGCTGTGGAATTTTGTGAAACTTTTGCGAATTGGCATTCGGACCGATGATGAGGACACCATCGCACTTGCCGAAGAAGGGACATAGCGCCAACTCTTCGTTCAAATACATGACCAGTAAGGCGGTTCGGCGCGAGTTCTTGGGCGCAACGGCAGCAGGCGGCGCCATCCTTTCCTCTCCTGCAGAATGTTTGTGCTGCATATTTAGAGCAATAAGGCCGCTGCGGACCTTAACTTCGATCAAACTTTGACCAGTCCGAGTTCCTTTGAGCTCCTCGGGTTTCGCTATGTAGCTCCGACGCCTTCAGAAGCGGGAGTTCAGAAGCGACAGAAGGTTAGAGACTTGACGCCGGCGGACTTGATATATCTCAATGTGTTCCCGCATCAGGAAGGCGACATTGCTGCGGTAAAGCCATCCGTACCAAATTCTGCAATGACACCACAGCTGCTACATCCGGCCGATGTTCATGTCGAATGATGGAAGACAGTGGCTGGTGATCGATGGCCTGGCATGGTCCCGAGTCGGGTACACGTTGGGCGCCGTCCTTTTGGTCTTGAGCAAGGAGAAGAAGCTCTCCGTCACGGCATTATCCCAGACGTTTCCGGATCGGCGTTGCGAGACCCAGCGCACATGGGCAGGCAATGATCAGAGTCGTGACGAAGATGACCGTGGCGTAAATCAACCGTGGCTCTGGCCCAACAAGGTACCACGCGACGAAGGCGAGAACGGCAAGGATCTTACTGTCGGTACGAAATAGCCGGAGACGGCGTCCACGACCCGCTGAATTGGCGCCTTTGAGCCCTGTGCGTCTTTGACCATGCGGATGATGTTGGCGAGTGCCGTGTCCTTGCCGACCTTGGTTGCTTTGAACTTGAAGCTACCCGTCTTGTTGAGCGTCCCGCCGATCACCTCGTCGCCAACGTGTTTCTCAAGCGGCATCGACTCGCCGATAAGCATCGATTCGTCGATCGCGCTCGCGCCTTCGAGCACTTCGCCATCGACAGCGACCTTGTCTCCAGGGCGCACGATAACAGTGTCTCCGACCACGACCTCCTCGACCGGCAGATCGATCTCCTTTCCATCTCGGGCAACCCGCGCTGTCTTGGCTTGGAGACCAATCAGCTTCTTAATCGCTTCGGATGTTCGTCCCTTGGCCTTCAATTCGAGCGCAAGGCCAAGCGTCACCAGCGCAATGACGACATCCGTGACGTCCCAGAACACTTCAGCCAGCGACATTCTCGGAAACAAGCCAGGCCAGGCGATCGCCACAACCGAATAGAGGAACGCGGCGCTTATGCCGATCGCAATCAGCGTATGCATATTGGCTGAACGGTGTTTTAAAGCGTCCCACATTCCGGTGAAAAATTGCGATCCAGACCAGATCAGGACCGGCAAGGTCAAGACACCAAGGAGTGTCCAGACGATGCGCCGTGTCTCGCTTCCGGCCGGCATCCAGTCCCGCAGACCCGGAATCAAATCCGGGTAGCTGAGTCCCATGACTGGGATAGCTATGATGGCTGCGAACCAGAACTTGCGGATCAGCGTGTGGTATTCTTCGCGCTGCGCCAGATCTTCCGGACTGAGTGTTTCCGCTTCCTGTGCTTTGGCTGGCTTCGGCTCCGCAACTTTATGGCCGGCCGACTCGATCGCTGCATGGAGGGCCGCAAAAGTAGTCTTTTCCGGAAGATATTCGATATCCACCGCATTGGCGGCGAGACTGGCCTGCGCCGCGATGACGCCGGGGGTCGTTTGGAGAGCAGATTCGATGTGCGTCACGCAGGACGCACAGTGCATGAACTTTATTGGGATGCGCGCCTTTGCAGTCCCGACGACGTAGCCGACAGATCGGATTGCTTGCAGGAGATCGGCAATCTTCACTCTCCCTGGATCGTAATCGGTACTCACCAATCCATTTGCCAGATTGACATGAGTTTTCTCAACGCCCGCGACAGATCTGACGGCCTTCTCGATCGCTGCCGGGCAATGGGGGCATGTCATGCCGCCAACCGAGAACTCGATATGTTCGAGCCTGTCGCCCAAAGCGGCGCGGTCTCGATTTTCCTGCGCTGCGCCGCGCGAGGTCGCTGCGGCCAATGTTTCGTTCATGCGCGCCTCGTTTGTTCACCGGTTCTGACGCAGATGATGAGTGAGCCATCGAAGCACAAGGTTGCGAACGCGCTCCGAATCAGCTGCCTTCAGCACTTGGAATAGGTGCGGCCAGGCTCTGCTCCACCTCAGCCTTCTTCCTTACATAGCGCGCGGGCTCACCCAAAATCGGTCATGGCAAGCTGTGGAACAGAAATAATAGTTATGTCCCTCGACGGTTTCAGTTGCCGTGGCCTTGGCGTTATCGATCTGAAAGCTGCAGACGGCATTGGCAACGTGGCTTGCAGAATACTCTCTTGGTTCGGATCCGGCCAATAAAGTTCAACCCCGGACAATGAGTTGATGCATTGGTAAAACGATGGCCCCGATCCCGTTCGGATTCTTTGATCTCAGTGAACGCTCCACCGCCTTTAGGCGGTTCACCAACCAGGAATCTATACAAAGGTCCATTTTATATGCTCCGTTCGCGGCGCCGCTCATCGAAAACGGTACCGTCGACTGGAATTCAGATCGAACTGGACTCGGATCGCTTGCAACGAAGTATTCGGAACACGTTTTAAGTGTGATGAAAACGCGAACCGGACAGCCGTGGGCTTGTCCCGGCCATCCAAGCGAGGCAAGCGCCAATATCCTCACATGAAATTCTGCGGATCGACATCGACCATGACGCGCACGCCGCCGCGCTCGGGCGGTGCGGTGGCGAGCATGGCGCGCAAAAAGCCCTGGAGATCGGCATTGCGCGGCGCCCGCACGAGAAGCCGAAAACGATGCCTGCCACGGATGACGGCGATCGGCGCTTCGGCCGGGCCGAGCAGAGTGATCTCGTCATCGCCCGGTAAGCCGCCAATTGCCGCGAGCTTCCATTTGGCGTTCGCCGGCAGAGCAAAAGCCGCTTTGATCAGCGCGCGGGCATGCGCTTCGGCCAAGGCGCGGTCCTGGCCCGAGACGATCAGCGCGACGAGCCGGCCGAAGGGCGGCATGCCGGCGCGTCGCCGCTGCTCTGTCTCCTCGCTATAGAATTTCTCGGCATCGCCGGAGAGGATCGCGCGGATGACGGGATGGTCCGGCTGCCAGCTCTGCACGAAGGCGCGGCCGGCACGGCCGAAGCGTCCGGCCCGCCCGGTCACCTGCTGCAGCATTTGAAACGTGCGCTCTGCGGCGCGCGGATCGCCGGTCGACAAGCCCACATCGGCATCGATCACACCGACGAGCGAGAGCAAAGGGAAGTTGTGGCCCTTGGCGACGAGCTGCGTGCCGATAATGATGTCGCAGGCGCCCTCGGCAATGGCATCAAGCTCGCGCCGCAGCCGTTCCGTGCCGCCGGGGAAATCGGACGACAATGTGAGGCAGCGCGCCTCCGGCCAGAGCGTGGCCACCTCTTCCGCCAACCTTTCGACGCCCGGGCCGCAGGCCGTGAGTTCGGATTCGCCACATTCGGGACAATGCTCCGGCCGCTGCTCGATATGGCCGCAATGGTGACAGACGAGCGCGCGGCGAAAGCGATGTTCGACCAGCCAGGCGGTGCAGTTCGGACATTGAAAACGATGGCCGCAGGCGCGGCATAAAGTGAGGGGCGCATAGCCGCGCCGATTGAGGAAGAGCAGCGCCTGCTCGCATTCGGCCAATGTCTCGTTGATCGCAGCGACGAGGCGCGGCGCGATCCATTTGCCGCGCGGCGCTGCCTCGCGTTTCAGATCGATCGCGGCAATCGTCGGCAGCGCATTCCCGCCATAGCGCGCGGCGAGCTTCAGATGCGCATAGCGGCCCTGGTCCGCGTTGACGCGCGATTCGATCGAGGGCGTTGCCGAGGCGAGTACCACGGCGGCTTTCTCGATCTGTCCACGCACCACAGCCATGTCGCGCGCGTGATAGGCGACGCCATCGTCTTGCTTATAGGCGGAGTCATGTTCCTCATCGACGATGACGATGGCGAGATCGGCGAAGGGCAGAAAGAGCGCCGAGCGCGCGCCGGCGACGACCTTCACCTCGCCAGTCGCGAGACCCGACCAGATGCGGGCGCGTTTGCGCGGGCTGACCGAAGAATGCCATTCGGCCGGCCGGGTGCCGAAACGGGCGGCGAAGCGATTGAGGAATTGCGCGGTGAGCGCGATCTCCGGCATCAGGATCAAAGCCTGCCGCCCTTCGCGCAAGGCTGCGGCGACAGCCTCGAAATAGACTTCCGTTTTGCCCGATCCCGTCACGCCTTCGAGCAGAGTGACGGAGAAGGCGCGCGCCGTCACGGCATCGACGAGAGCATTTGCCGCGCAGGTC
>DAIESR010000394.1 GCA_027346205.1 Beijerinckiaceae bacterium | reverse complement strand
CGACATCGCCGGCTTTGCTGCGCTGATGCCTTATTGGGATGAGGGGAACCCGCGGACTTTTCAATTCCAGTCGCTCTATCTCTTTGTCACAGTCGTATTCTTCACTTTGTTCTTTGCCGAGCGCACGATCGAGCGCACCGAGCTCTGCCTCAAGGCCTATACTTTCGGCGCTGTGCTCAGTGCCATGCTCGGGATTATGAGCTATTTCGACATTGGCGGGATCGGAACTCTGTGGAGCCGCGACCAAGGCCGTACCGCTGGCACTTTCGACGATCCCAATCTCTTTGGGTCCTATCTGACTCTTTCGGCAGTCTATCTGCTGCAAATCTTGCTGCTCGGCACGACGAAGCGGGTCGTCCTGACGACCGTCTCCTATTTGCTCCTCATCGTCGCAATTTTTCTCTCCTATTCGCGCGGGTCCTGGGGTGCGCTCATCGGCGCATCGCTTATTATGGGACTTACTGGCTATCTGACCGCAGGCTCGCGCGGCACGCGGCGTCGGATCGCGCTCATGAGCGCCATCGCGGTCGGAATCGGCGTCGTGGCGGTCTTTGCTCTTCTCGCCAGGCCGGAAACGCGCAGTTTCTTCTTGGAACGGGCGACGATCGCGAAAGACTATGATGAAGGGGTGACGGGGCGCTTCGGCAATCAGATACGGTCAATCCCCATGCTGCTCGATCGGCCTGAGGGCTTCGGCCCCCTACGCTTTCGCGATTTCTTTCATCTCGAGCCGCATAATTCCTATATCGGGGCTTTTGCCAATGATGGGTGGATTGGCGGATTCTCTTGGATCATCATCGTCGTTTCGAGCTGGTTCGTCGGCTTCCGGCTGATGCTTGTCAGATCGCCCTATCAGCGTCTCGCGCAGATCTTCTTTCCGACTTTGCTTGCCTGGTTGCTGCAAGGCTTTCAAATCGATATTGATCACTGGCGACAGCTGTTCCTCTGCTTTGGCGCAGTCTGGGGCATAGAGGCCGCGCGCTTGCGCTGGATCGAGCAGCAGAGGCACGAGGAGCATATCACAACGATGCAGATCAAGGATGAAACATGTCCCGCTGGCCACATGCACTGATCGCCGTGGCGAGCCTGGCGGGCGCGGCAGGTGTCGCGGAGGCGGCTGCCGCCGCGCATCATGTCGCTGGTTCGGAACTCGGTATTTCGGCGAATTTCCTGATGCTCAACGCCGCGGCGAGCATAGCCATCACCGCCTTCGCCCGAGCGGGCACCCGCGAACTCATCTCATATCTAATCGCCGCGACGATCCTCTTGGCCGGCAGCATTCTGTTCTGCGCCGATATCAGCCTCCGCGTCTTTGCCAGCCAGCGTTTATTTCATTTCGCGGCGCCGATCGGCGGCACGCTGATGATCATCGGCTGGCTCGCAGGGGCAGTGACAGCCATTGGTTACAGCCTCCGCCAAAGGCCGGAAGGCTGACCTCACTGCATTTCTGGCCCTAGAGCATGTCCCGGAAAAGTTGGCTCAACTTTTCCATTATTTTAGACATCGGATATATCCGATGTCTCATTGATGAAGGACACGCTCTCATTGTTTGATACAGAGCCGATTTGACCCATCACATGGATCGAGATCGGCTCTAATGTGTCCGATGCCGCTCGAAATGCGGGGGCGGATCTTTCATTCCTGCATCACTGGAAGACGCGCGTTTTGGCCGTGCACGGCTCACGGCATCCCCGGTCCCGATGATGAAATGATGATGAAATTTTGAATCGAAATCCGACATCGTCGATCCTTGATATCGCGACGAAGATGAATGGCTGGACTTCGGCGTAACAGCACGGCAAGCTCATATTTTCGGACCACGAAGAATAGGCGGTGGGGATGGCGAGCGGAACCGAACACAAAGAAAGGACGCCGCCGCGGATTCTCATCGTCGAAGATGAGCCATTGATTGCTTTGATGCTCTCCGACATGCTGGCGGAACTCGGTTTTGAGGTCGTAGCGAGCCTGAACCAAGTCTCCGATGCGCTTGATCTTCTCGCCGAAAATACCTCGATCGATATCGCGCTTTTAGACGTCAATATCGGCGCGCAAAAAATCGATCCGGTCGCGGATTTGCTGGCGGCACGCGGCACGCCATTCATCTTCACCACGGGTTATGGAAATGCTGGTGTTCCCCGCAACTACGCCAATCGTGCGATCCTGCAAAAGCCTTTTCATGTCGCTGAACTCACGGCGAAGCTACGCAGCGAACTCGGCATCAAGGAGGAGTAAGCGGCAGACATGCCAAGCGTGATCTTCCCGCGAACGGGCGGCGGTGACTCACAAAGTCGCAAGCTGCTGAAAACCGCCTTGCCAACCCGCCTCTGTCAAAGCTGAAGCATCGACGGCGGTAATCTCCAGCGCCTGCACGAAGGCGCTTGGCGGACCGCGCCGACAAATCGCGCAGAGAGCTTCGACCGACTCGACCGTGCCGGAGAACACCGCTTCGACATCGCCGTTGCGGCGGTTTCTTACCCAGCCGGTGACGCTGCGGGCAATAGCTTCCATTTGAGTGAAGGCACGGTAGCCGACGCCTTGCACGCGGCCCTGAACCCGCACGCGCACGATCATTCTTTCATTCGCCATGGCCGTCGCTCGCGACCGCTTAAGATCAGGCGAGCGCCTTCAAGGCGCTGCGGCCGGCATAGAGCGCCTGATCGCCCAATTCCTCTTCGATTCGAAGCAATTGATTGTATTTGGCAAGCCGGTCGGAGCGGGCGAGCGAGCCGGTTTTGATCTGCCCGCAATTGGTCGCGACCGCGAGATCGGCGATGGTCGAGTCCTCCGTCTCACCGGAGCGATGCGACATCACAGCCGTATAGGCGGCACGCTGCGCCATGTCGACGGCGGCAAGAGTCTCAGTGAGCGAGCCGATCTGATTGACCTTGACGAGGATCGAATTCCCCACGCCCGATGCTATACCCTTCGACAGTCGCTTCACATTGGTCACGAAAATGTCATCGCCAACGAGCTGGCACTTCTTGCCGAGGAGATCGGTGAGGATTTTCCACCCCGCCCAGTCGTCTTCCGACATGCCGTCCTCGATCGTCACGATCGGATAATCGCCGGCGAGCTTGGCTATATATTGCGCCTGCTCTTCGACCGAGCGGCCCTTGCCTTCGCCCGTATAGACATATTTTCCGCCATGGAAGAATTCAGTGGCAGCGCAATCGATGCCGAGGGCAATGTCTTCGCCTGGCGTGAAGCCAGCGGCGCTGATCGCCCCAAGGCAATAATCGAGCGCCGCCTCCGCCGAAGGAAGATGCGGGGCAAAACCGCCTTCATCGCCGACATTGGTGTTGTGGCCGGCCGATTTGAGCTGAGCTTTCAGGACATGAAAGACTTCCGACCCCCAGCGCACCGCTTCGGCGAGCGAAGGCGCGCCGATGGGCAGGATCATGAATTCCTGGAAATCGATCGGATTGTCGGCATGGACGCCGCCATTGAGAATATTCATCATGGGCACAGGCAGAACCCGGGCGGAAACACCGCCGATATAGCGATAGAGCGGCAGGCCGCTCGCCTCCGCCGCCGCCTTGGCCACGGCGAGCGAGACGCCCAGAATGGCATTGGCGCCGAGCCGCGCCTTGTTCGGCGTGCCGTCGAGGCCGATCATGGTCTCGTCGATCGCCACCTGATCTTCCGCATCCATGCCGCTCAATGCATCGAAAAGGTCGCGGTTGACGGCGGCGACGGCCTTCAGCACGCCCTTGCCGGCGAAGCGGGTATCGTCGCCGTCGCGCAATTCGACGGCCTCATGGGCGCCGGTCGATGCGCCGGAGGGCACGGCGGCGCGGCCCATGCTCCCATCCTCCAAAGTGACATCGACCTCGACAGTCGGGTTGCCGCGACTATCCAAAATCTCGCGGGCGACAATGTCGATGATCGCAGTCATGACAGCTCCTTTTGGCTTGTCTCTTTGAAGTTGCGGGTTTGTACGACGCCCGCGCGCAGGAAAAAAGAGGCGTGGATCAATGCCGATAAAAAAGTCCGCAATATGGGTTTATGGACCACAGAAAGAGCGGCGGAGGCAGCAAAAGGGCGCATCTTGCGTCATTTATTTGACGCGGCGGCCTCTCTTGAGGCAAACCGGCTACCGGTACCCCTCGTACAGACACCAGGAATGGCTCAGACCCCGAAAGATCTGCTCTCCCCCGACACGCCGCTTCTCGGCCGCAAAGTCGCGCTTCCAGCATCGCCGGACGAAGCGAGGCTCGATCGCGTCGCCAATCCGCATTCTGATTCGAACTATATCGCCCGGTTTACGGTGCCGGAGTTCACCAGCCTCTGCCCGGTCACCGGCCAGCCCGACTTCGCCCATATCATCATCGATTATCTGCCGGACGCTTGGCTGGTCGAATCGAAATCGCTGAAGCTCTATCTTGCCTCTTTCCGCAATCATGGCGCCTTCCATGAGGACTGCACCTTGCGGATCGGCAAGGATCTGGTCGCGCTGCTCGCGCCGCGCTGGTTCCGGATCGGCGCCTATTTCTATCCGCGCGGCGGCATGCCGATTGACGTCTTCTGGCAGATCGGCAGCTTGCCGGAGGGAATCTGGGTGCCGGACCAGGGCATGCCTCCTTATCGGGGACGATAATCGAGCCTTCATCTCACGACAGCTTGACTTTCGGCCGCGCCGAAAGCGTTTTAGGCTTCGCTATGTTGAAATCTCCCGCCCTCAACCGTCTCGTCACGTGCTGCGCCGCCCTTGCCTGCTTTGTCGGGCTCACGGGTTTCGGCGAATTCCCGCCCATGCGGGAATTTCCCGGCGTCGCGGCGCGGAACGATGCGCTCTGCCAATCCTATGGCTATCGGCCGGGAACGCGGATCTATGCGCTCTGCCGCGAGCGGAAGGATCGGATTTCGATGGATTCCCGCGCGGCGGCGGTGCCCGACGTCATGCCGATCCCGCTATTGTTGTTTATCGATCGGCCGCCTGCCGCATCTTGGTGAGCTGATCATAGGCTTGTAGCTCTGCGAGAAGCGCCGGCAGTTCTTTCAGCGCGATCATGTTGGCGCCGTCGGAGATGGCGCGGTCAGGATCCTGATGCGTCTCTATGAAGAGGCCGGCGATTCCGACCGCCACGGCGGCGCGGGCCAGCACCGGCACGAAACGCCGCTCGCCACCCGAAACCGCGCCCTGCCCGCCCGGCTCCTGGACACTGTGGGTCGCGTCGAAAATGACCGGCGCGCCGGTCGTCTCAGCCAGAATCGGCAGAGACCGGAGATCGACGACGAGCGCATTATAACCGAAGCTCGTGCCGCGCTCCGTCACCAGCACGGAAGGATTGCCGACGCTGCGGATTTTTTCGACCGCATGGAGCATGTCCCAAGGCGCCAGAAACTGGCCCTTTTTGATGTTGATCGGTAGCCCCGTCGCTGCGGCGGCGAGGAGCAGATCAGTCTGCCGGCAGAGAAAGGCCGGGATCTGAATAAGGTCGACGACTTCGGCCACCGCCGCGCATTGAATCGTCTCATGCACATCCGTGGTCACCGGCAGAGAGAGCGTTTCTTTGATCTCCGCGAAGACCGGCAGTGCCTCTTTGAACCCGAGGCCACGTCCACTCGCGGCAGAGGTGCGGTTCGCCTTGTCGAAAGATGTCTTGAAGACGAGACCTAGGCCCAAGCCGTGCGCAATGTCCTTGAGCGCTCCCGCCATTTCCAGCGCATGGGCACGGCTTTCCATCGCGCAGGGCCCAGCGATGAGAACGAAAGGCAAGGAGGCAGCGAAGGTCACAGCTGCATCGCCACGGCCCACGGTGACCCCGCCATCCCGATCGGCTGAGCGTGTCACAGCTCCCTGTCCTTCGATGGTTTGAAAACTACCCTACACCAGCCGGCTCTGTTCGATCGCGGCGGCGATGAAGCTCGCAAAGAGCGGGTGCGGCTCGAAGGGGCGCGATTTCAGCTCCGGATGATATTGCACGCCGATGAACCAGGGATGGTCGGAAAACTCGACCGTCTCCGGCAGAAGTCCGTCGGGTGAAAGGCCGGCGAAGATCATCCCCTTTTCTTCGAGCCTTTCGCGATAGGTCATATTGACCTCATAGCGGTGCCTGTGTCGCTCGGAAATCTCGGTCACGCCATAGATTTCGGCGATTTTCGAGCCGGGCTTCAGATGCGCCGGATAGGCGCCGAGCCGCATGGTGCCACCTATGTCACCTTCTTCCGCACGGATCAGCAATTCATTGCCGCGCATCCATTCGGTCATCAGGCCGATCAGCGGCTCGTCGGTCGGGCCGAATTCGGTGGAATTGGCCTCTTTGATTCCGGCGAGCGCGCGCGCCGCCTCGATCACCGCCATCTGCATGCCGAAACAGATGCCGAAATAGGGCACTTTGCGCTCGCGCGCGAAACGCGCAGCCAAAATCTTGCCCTCGGCACCGCGCTGGCCGAAGCCGCCCGGCACCAGAATGCCGTCGACATTTTCGAGGCGCAGGGCCGGATCATGGCCTTCGAAGACTTCCGATTCGATCCAATCGAGATTGACCTTGACGCGATTGGCCATGCCGCCATGCGCCAAAGCCTCGATCAATGACTTATAGGCGTCCTTCAATCCCGTATATTTGCCGACGATCGCGATCGTCACTTCGCCTTCGGGGTTATGAACCCTTTCGGTCACCGCATTCCAACGGCTCATGTCGGGCTTCGGCGCGGGTTCGATGCCAAAGGCGGCGAGAACCTCCTGATCGAGTCCGGCCGTGTGATAGGCGCGCGGGACATCATAGATCGAGGCGACGTCGCGCGCCTCGATCACCGCGCTTTCGCGCACATTGCAGAAAAGCCCGATCTTGCGGCGCTCATCGCAGCTGATCTCGCGATCTGTCCGGCAGAGAAGAATATGCGGCTGGATGCCAATCGAGCGCAGCTCCTTCACCGAATGCTGTGTCGGCTTCGTCTTCAATTCGCCGGCGCTGGGAATATAGGGCAGCAGGGTGAGGTGAATGTAGATCGAATGGCCGTGCGGCAATTCATTGCCGAGCTGGCGGATCGCCTCGAAAAAGGGCAAGCCTTCAATATCGCCCACCGTTCCGCCAATCTCGACCAGCACGAAATCGAAGGTTTCATTGCCGCGCAGGACGAAATCCTTGATCTCGTTCGTTACATGCGGAATGACCTGGACGGTGGCGCCGAGATAATCGCCGCGGCGTTCCTTGGCGATGATCTCCTGATAGATCCGGCCGGTGGTGATATTGTCCTCGCGCACGGCCGGATGGCCGGTGAAGCGCTCGTAATGGCCGAGATCGAGATCCGTCTCCGCGCCATCATCCGTGACGAAGACCTCGCCATGCTGATAGGGGCTCATCGTCCCTGGATCTATGTTGAGATAGGGGTCGAGCTTACGTAGCCGGACGGTATAGCCGCGCGCCTGAAGCAGCGCGCCCAGGGCTGCCGAAGCAAGCCCTTTCCCAAGCGAGGAGACCACGCCGCCGGTGATGAAAATATACCGCGCCATGGGCTTTGGGGTTTACTCTTTTTCGCTTGCCACGGGGAGAAAATTTATCGAGCGCCGGCCTTCATCCACATGCGATCGGTGCTGCGATCCATGCCGCACTGCACTGTTCGATCCCGTACTCACTTGCCGAACAGCTCCTCGTCCCGGTAATAGCCGTCGAGCCAGGCGAGCGTATAGCCGATGGTCTCTTTGCTGCTCACCGGAAAATCCTTGCACTTCACCGTGCCGAAATCGAGAATCTCCGTACCCGCCGGCGGCGGCGGCAGGAAGGCGGCGGCAAGGACAAATGCATCGACCCATCGTGTCATCTCGGGGCCCGTCGGATGGGTAAAATGGATTTCGTTCATTTGCTAGGTCATTGGCTATTATTAGGGATGCGGTACTTGCGGCAGGGTCAGCGCTGGGCTTGGTGCTTGCGCGGGGGCGCCTTGCGGCGCCTGCCGTTGCTTCTCCATCTTCTTGAGTGGTCGAGCAAATCACCCTTGCCTGCCGGCGCACTTGCCGGACCGCTGGTTGTTGCGGGTGGTATGACGCCTTGTAGAATCGATTTGGGCGCGCCCGTCCAATTGGCGAGAAGTGTCAGGCCTAGAGAGGTGAGGAAAAACAGCGCTGCCAGGATGGCCGTGGCGCGGGTCAGCACATTGGCCTGACCGCGGCCGGTCATGAAACCGCCGCCGCCGATCCCCAATGCGCCACCTTCCGAACGTTGCAACAGGACCACGCAGACGAGCGCGATCACGACCATGAGATGAATGACGATCAGAACGGTCTGCATGCTCTGCCGGTTGCCTTCTCTGAATTCTGCCCTGCGCCCTCGAAGCCCCGCTCTTATACCGCGCCACGCCGTCTGACTAGACGATCGCTCAAATATTGCCTCCCGTGGCGGCCAAGATCACGATCTTGGCAGGCCGTTCCGGAACGACGCCCAGGAAATTGCCTTTACACTGGTGTTTTTGCATGATCATGCCGTGTTTCGACAGTCCCTATGAGCAGCTCTCGAACGGCGAACATTCAAATGGAATCGGTGCTGCCGCTCTTGTCTTTTGTTTTCGCATCAGATTTGTCCCGCAGCCGGTTCCCACCCGCGGGTCTGATGCTCTCGAGGAGATGACGCTTGGCCGACCAGTTCACGAGAATAGAGCCCACACATCGCGAATTCATTCTGCGCCAACATATATTCCTCGTCGCCTCGGCTGCCGCCACGGGTCATATCAACCTCTCACCCAAGGGGCTCGACAGTCTCCGGATCATCGGCAGCAACCGCGTCGTCTATCTCGATCTGACCGGCAGCGGCAATGAGACAGCTGCGCATCTCCTGGCCGACGGGCGCCTCACCTTGATGTTCTGCGCCTTCGAGGGAGCGCCGCTGATCCTGCGCCTTTACGGTCATGGCCACGCCCTGCGGCGCGGCAGTGCCGAATATGCCGAAACTCTGGCTCGGGACTTCGCCGACTCAGAACCCTCCGGGGCCCGGCAGATGGTCGTGCTCGACGTGGAGCGTGTGCAGACCTCCTGTGGCTATGCCGTGCCTTTCCTCGGCTTTGCAGGCGATCGGCCGGGCTTGACGCATTGGGCGGAAAAGAAGGGCGAAGAGGGTCTGGCTGCCTATCGCCGCGCCCATAATCTCGTCAGCATCGATGGCTTTCCGACCGGCCTTGTCGAGGCGGACGAAAAGGTTGGGGAATAGTGATGAAGCCAATCAAGTAAACCACGACCATTTATTTATCAAAATGGTGTGATGCTTTCTTAAGGCGCTGCTTTAATTATGTTATATGGTGGCCGAATAGTCGCGTAGCTCTCATGATTTGGCGATCGTGGCATAATATTTTCCAATCGCCAAAAAATCCGCCGCTTTGAGACTGGCGCCGCCGACAAGGGCACCGTCCACATCCGCAACACTCAAAAGTTCGGCCGCATTGGCAGGTTTGACCGAGCCGCCGTAAAGGATGCGCACAGCCGCCGCTCCACCGGCAAGGTGACGCTCCAGTTGGCCCCTCAAAAAGCCATGCATGGCGGCGACATCATCCGGCGTCGGGGTCAACCCTGTACCGATCGCCCAGACCGGCTCATAGGCGACGACCAACCGCTCGGGGGGCATGTCCGGCGGCAATGAACCGGCGAGCTGGGCGCCGACCACGGGCAAGGCCTCTCCCGCCTCCCGTTGGGCGCGGGTCTCGCCGACGCAGAGGATAATCGTCAGCCCAGCCCGCAGACCGGCCGCCGCCTTTGTGCGCACCATAGAATCCGTTTCGGCATGATCGGCCCGCCGCTCGGAATGCCCGACGATCACATGAGACGCGCCGGCATCCTTCAGCATTTCCGCTGCTATATCGCCGGTATGCGCGCCATTGGGCTCGGTATGGCAATCCTGTCCGCCGAGCCCCACCGCCGAGCCTTCGCAGAGTTTCGCCGCAGCCATGAGCAAGGTCGCCGGAGGACAGAGCACGATCTCGGCGACACCAGCGGCCCCGTCGGCGACGGCATCGCGAATCGCTGCGATCTCGGCAAGACTCGCGGCGAGTCCGTTCATCTTCCAATTGCCCGCAAGGAGCGGCCTGCGTGTCTGCGGCATTCTCAAATCCTGTTCTGCTTCACGGCGACTGCGTTAGCATTGTGGGCCCTCTCAGCAAAGAGGTAGAGCGTGAAGGATTGGGACAGGCTCGCGCGAAGAGCCGCCGTTGCATGGTGGAAAGCCGCTCCCTATAGTCCGCCCGCGCAGCCTGGATTTGGCGCAGGTTCCACCGTTGGAGACGTTTGATCATGCTCGACGCCATGCGCGCCGCCTCGCAGAATTGGATCGGCCGCATCATCATGGGCATAGTGATGGGCATGCTCATCCTCGCCTTCGGATTTTGGGGGATTGGCGACATCTTCCGCAACTTCGGGGCCAATGAC
>DAIESR010000369.1 GCA_027346205.1 Beijerinckiaceae bacterium | reverse complement strand
AGCGGTGCTGATGTGCAACCGCATCGTGGTGCTCTCGTCCAATCCGGGCCGGATCGCGGAAGAAATCCACGTCACCTTGCCGCATCCACGCAATCGGCTCGATCCGGAATTCCGGCAATTGGTCGATAAGATCTACGCCCTGATGACACGCCGGCCCGTGCCCGCGGTACCGAGCCGGGAAGCCGCTTTCCCCGGCCTCGGCGTGGGCATGGCGCTTCCCAATGTCTCGACCAATCTGCTCGCAGGCCTTATGGAAGAAGTCGCCGCCGCACCCTATCGCGGCCGCGCTGATCTGCCGGGACTGGCCGATGATCTGCAGATGGCCATCGACGATCTCTTTCCCGTCGGCGAAACCTTGCAGCTCATGCGCTTCGCCGAACTCGAGGAAGGCGACATCAAATTGACGGCGGCTGGCCTGCGTTTCACCGAAGCCGAGGTCGATACGCGCAAGAAGCTTTTCGGCGACCATCTCCTCGCCTATGTGCCGCTTGCGGCGCGGATCAAAAAGGTGCTGGACGAGCGGCCGGCACATTGGGCGCGGGCCACACGATTCCGCGAAGAACTCGAAGATTACATGTCCGAGGATTATGCCGAGTGCACGCTCAGAAGCGTCATCAATTGGGGCCGTTACGGCGAGATTTTCGCCTATGATGAAGCCTCCGAGACCCTCAGTCTCGAAAATCCGCAGTGATAAGAAAACCCCTCATTCAGGCCGCAACGTCTTTGCGAGGCTATGGATCTGGCCCGATGACGGGCTACGCGAAACAGTCCAGCACGCTGGGACACTGGACTGCTTCGTCGCCACGCTCCTCACAATGACGGCAAATTCACCGCCGCGAGACGGATTTCAACAGGCCCATATAGTCCTCATTGAGTTCCATATCGACGACCGGCGCAGAAGCAATGAGGAAGGCGGCTATGAAAGCCTCGTCATTACGGGTTTCCTTCAACGCTTCGAGCGCCGGCGGCAGATTGGTGTCCGGCTCGTGCAGGCTTTCTTTTCGTTGCGCGAA
Source organism: Beijerinckiaceae bacterium (assembly GCA_027346205.1). GTDB lineage: Bacteria > Pseudomonadota > Alphaproteobacteria > Rhizobiales > Beijerinckiaceae > Methylovirgula. Next base: position 5,875 of record DAIESR010000369.1, on the reverse strand, counting down.
GATCTTTGTAAATTCTTCGCGGCCCCATTGCGCGACCTTCGGAGTGAGCTCGACAATGAAATTCGATTTACGCGTTTTTTCGTAGTAGCGGAGGATGGCGTTCCATTTATCCTTCGGATCATCGAGCTGGTCGACCAGCAGCGCCTTGCCGATCTTGCCAACCCAATCGTCGAGCGTCTCCGGCGCATCGCATTCCTGGTGGAAATGGAACAGCGCGAAATAGCCCGGATAATTTTCTCCCATCTGCTCCTTGAGCGATTTCTCGACGAAATCGACAGCCGCCTTGTCACCCTTCAGCGACGCTGCGATCGCAAAGGCGAAAACCGAGTCATTGGCGATCGTCTGCACGCCGGTCAGCACATAATCCTTCTTATTGAGCGGCGGCACGCTGCCGTCTTCGGTCGCCTTGATGGTGCCGGCACGCTGACCCATGACATAATGGGTGACTTCGAGCCAACCCATCAGGCTCTCGGAGAACAATGCCGGATCTACTTCGATGATCGACTTGTTCATCAGCTCTTTGCGGCGGACCACTTCATTCATCGTCTTGTCCTCGGCACGGGCCCAATCGGGCAAAGTAAGGCTATTTTATCAGGCAGAAAGCAAGAAGTAGGCCGGCAATCTCCGATTTAGCCCAGGCCGAACCAGAGCGTTGCAATCCCTAGAAAGGAACCATAACCCACAACGTCGGTCACTGTCGTGACGAAAGCGCCGGAAGAGACCGCCGGATCGATATCTGCGCGGTCGAGGAACAGCGGGATCAATATGCCGCCCAGCGCTCCAGCGACGAGATTGGTCAGCATGGCGAGCCCGATCACCACGCCCAAACCCCACATGCCGAACCAGATAGAGGCAACGACGCCGGTCATCAAGCCGAATAGCGCGCCATTCAAGGCCCCGACCAAGATTTCGCGACCGATCACGCGCATCGTGTTGAAACGCGACAATTTCCATGTGGCCAGCGCCCGGACCGCCACGGTCATGGTCTGGGTCGCGGCATTGCCGCCCTGGCTCGCGACGATCGGCGCCAATACGGCGAGCGCCACCATCTTCTGCAATTGCCCTTCGAAGAGCCCAAGCACGCCGGAGGCGAGAAAGGCTGTGAAAAGATTGACGAAGAGCCAAAGAAAGCGGCTCTTCGTCGTCCACCACACACTATCCGACAATTCTTCCGTGACCGAGACGCCGCCCAAGGCCTTCAGATCTTCATCCGCCTCTTCGCGAATGACATCGACATGTCGTCGATGGTGATGACGCCGACGAGTCTTTGCGCTTCGTCGACAACCGGTACGGAAACCAGATTGTAGCGCTGGAAGATGCGCGCAACCTCCTCGCGATCCTCGCTGACGAGGACACAGCGGCGATCCGTCTGCATAATGTCGCCGAGCCGCTGCGATCCACGGGCGCGCAGCACGCCGTCGAGGAAGACATTGCCGAGCAGACGATGCGCCGGATCGACGATGAAGACCTCGAAGAAGGATTCCGGCAATGCCTCAGCATCTGCGTCGCGCAGAAAGTCGATCATCTGCGCCGCCGTCCAAAACGGCGGCGCGATGACGAGCGTCGTCTGCATAAGCCGGCCGGCCGAGCCATCGGCATATTCGAGCGAGCGCTGGAGAGCGGCGCGGTCGACAGCCGGCAAGGCTTGGAGAATTTCGGCCTGTTCGTCCTTGTCGAAATCCTCGAGCAGAATGACAGCGTCATCGGTCTCGAGTTCACGCATGCCCTCGGCGACAGTGCGAGTCGACATTTCCTGGAAAATTTCATCGCGGAGATTGACATCGAGTTCAGTCAACGCGGCAAAATCGAAATCCGGCCCCATGAGCTCGACGAGCTTCGGGCGAAATTCCTGCGGCAGAGCTTCGATGAGGGTCGCGAGATCCGCTTCATGAAGAGGAGCGGCAAGCTCGCGCAGACTCGCCGCGTCATTATTCGTGATCGCGGCTTCGACCGCCGTCACGAATTGTGGCCTAATCCGACCTTCTTCGTCATTGACCGGCAGAATATCCGCCTCTTCAGGCTTTTCCGGCCCCGCAAGGAGGGTTTCGCCAGGATAGGGCGCGCGTTCGGGGTCGGTCATATTGTCATCCTTGAGCCGATTCCCCCATGCCTCTCGGACGAGCGAGCGCGCACAAGGACACCCATTCGATCTCAGTGAATTGGAAACATGCCCCAAGCGGCAAATTTGAGCCACCTTTTGAAGGGTATGTTCGGTTCGATCCTACCGCTGCCGCGGTTCATAAAAAGCTCGCCCGAGGAAGGCAAACCCATCATGCGAAGAAATTCATCGGCTTGGCAAAAAAGTCGGTGGGTGTGGCCGAGGCATGGCTCGGTTCTCGGCTTGCTTTTTGGCCTGTTTCTTGGCCTCCTTCTCGGCGTGGCGCCATCCACCATCGCAGCTGCGGCCGCTCCTGCCTGCCCCGCCAATGTGCTGGGTGTCGAGCGTGAGATCGTGCTTGGGACCAAAGGCGGCTTCGCCCTCGGCGTCAAATCCTATCCGCAGACCCTGGACCTGGCCGATCACGAAGTAGTGCTGACTTTCGACGACGGACCTTCGCCGGCAACGACCCCTATCGTGCTGAAAGCGCTGGCCAAGCAATGCGTGCGCGCCACCTTCTTTCTCATTGGCCGCAATGCCGCAGCCTATCCGGCGCTGGTGCGACGCGAACTCGCGGCGGGCCATACACTCGGCCATCATACATTTTCACATCCGGCCAAGACCTTGCGGCTGATGTCGGACGCCGCCGCCCGCGCCGATATAGACAAGGGATTCGCGGCCGATGACAAAGCGGCCTACGGCCCTCCCACGGCAAAGGCCACCACCCCAAGAGTCCCTTTCTTTCGCTTTCCGGGCTTTGCCGATACCCCGCGCCTCGACGCTTGGCTCGCAAGCCGCAACATCGGAATCTTCGGCGCCGATCTCTGGGCCTCCGATTGGCGCCCGATGACGCCGCGCGCCGAACTCAAACTGACCCTCGCGCGGCTGGAGAAAGAGAAGCGCGGCATTTTGCTGCTGCACGACACCCGCCGCTCGACCGCTTTGATGCTGCCCAAGCTGCTCGTCGCATTGAAAAAGCGCGGCTTCCATATCGTCGATATCGTGCCCGGACCCGGCGCGCCGCCGAAATTCCAACAGGCGCTCAAGGGCTGGCGTTCGGAAACAGCGGCTATCCTCGCCAAAGTGCTGCCGCGCATGGAGAAGGCAATGAGCCTGAAGCGAAAGCGGTCAAGGAGGCGTATACAGGCACCGATAGCGCCGGAAATGCCGGAGCCGCGACATCAACGCGTCATGGCCGGCCATGACGGCCAAGGGTGAGCATAAATTTCAATGTGCTGGTGCGGCCAAGAGGACTCGAACCTCCACGGGTCTCCCCACTAGCACCTCAAGCTAGCGCGTCTACCAATTCCGCCATGGCCGCGGATACGCGATGAGGCCCAGGGGCCAAATCGGCAGGCGTGTCGTCTAACAAAAAGCCTAGGCCGTGACAAGCGCGGCGAGAGCACCCAGCAAAGATGATGAATTATCCCGTCCTGGCCTCTATGATCGGAGCGTTCAATCCGCAATCGTGCAGGAAAAGCTGGATAGGCACAGTGCTCAGCCGCGCAAAACTTGATGCACCCATGCTGCCGAAAGCGAGCATGGCGCCGGTCGAATGGCATATTTTCGAGGGCTTGACCCCTTATGAGGAGGTTGTTGCCTCCATGGAGCGGCGCGCCGACGCGATTGCCGCCGGACAAGCGGCCGAAGCCGTCTTTCTCGTCGAGCATCCGCCGCTCTATACGGCGGGAACCTCGGCCCGCGACAATGATCTCATCGAGGCGCGCTTTCCGGTCCATCGCACCGGCCGCGGCGGCCAGTTCACCTATCATGGGCCGGGCCAGCGCGTCGCTTATGTGATGCTCGATCTCAAACGCCGGCGGCCGGATCTGCGCGCCTTCGTCTGTGCTCTGGAGCGCTGGATCATCGCCACACTCGATGGTTTCAATATCAAAGGCGAGACCCGCGAGGATCGAGTCGGGGTCTGGGTCGCGCGTCCCGAAAAGCCGTACGGCGCGTTAGATGAAATCGCCGAGGACAAGATCGCGGCCATCGGCATCCGCGTGCGGCGCTGGGTGTCGTTCCACGGCATTGCGCTCAATGTCGAGCCGGACCTTGCGCATTTTTCCGGCATCGTGCCCTGCGGCATCGCCGCCGCCCATTTCGGCGTGACGAGCTTTGCCGATCTCGGCTTGCTGGTCAGCATGCCGGAGGTCGATTCCATTTTGCGGCGTGAGTTCGAAGCAAATTTCGGCGCGACCACCACCGCCTGATCAGTCGAGCGGGGAAAACTCCGCGTCGCTCTCGTCCATCGGCGCATCGGCGCCAAGAGCATCCGCACCTTTGGCGGAAGGTGGAGGGCTCTTCCAGTGCCGTTTCGGTGCAGGCGACCAGGGCCGGTCTTCATCCGGACTACGCGCCGCAATGATTTGCCAATGTTGGCCATGTTCCATCAGGATTAAAGAGCCCGTTTGCGCGAGCCTGTCGCGATCGATGACGAGCCCGGTGGCGCAGCCCGGCGGCGCGAAGAGCGGCGTCACGACCACCGCCGCCCGCATGCAATCTTCCGCAAAGGCATCTCTGTTGAGAACCAGCGCCACGGCGCGCCCATCGGGAAGAATGCCGACGCAGCCGAGCTTGTCGCAGGCGGAAGAATCGACGGCTTTGCGAGGCGGGCGCCCATCCGCGTCGGCGCGCAACCATTGCTCGGCCGCAAAAAGGCTCGGCCTATGGCCGAGAATTGTGAGACTCCCGTCGCCGCCGCGCAGAGCGATCGCATCGCCCGTCGCCGCGACCGCGACATCGAAGCCGGGCCCGCTGGCGGCGCCATAAAGGCCGATGACCGCGAGCGGAATCGCCGTCGCGCGAAAGAGCCAGCTGCGCCAGATCACAGCCGAAAGCACCGCGAGCGCCAGAAAGACGATCGCCCAAGGCGCAAAGGCATGAAGATGCAAGGTCGCGCCCGGCCAGCTCCCGATATGCCGGGCCGCCCACATCACGATGGCAATGCCGGCACCAACATAATGCCAGACGAAGGCATCGAGCCCGAGCGGATAGAGAAATGTGCCGATCAGCGCGCCGGGAACGGCGAAGACCTCGATGATCGTCAAGGTCAAAGGATTACCGATCAGCACATAAGGGCTCAGCTCGTGAAAATCGTAAGCCATGAAAGAGGCCGTGGCGCCGGTCGCACAGAATGTCGCGAACAAGAGCGCAAACGGCCCATGCCCGAGCCTGTTCCAGAGCCCAGCGGCGCGCTCCCTCCATACGGAGCTGGCCTCCGTCGGCTTGCGGCCGAAGTCTTCTTCATGCTGGCGAAGGCGAAATTTCATGCGCGCCTCATAGACCGCGACGAGCGCCGCCACCGCCGCAAAGGAAAGCTGAAAGCTCGCGCCGAGGATGGCTTCCGGCTCGATCACGATGACGACAGATGCGGCAAAGGCGAGATTGCGCATGCTCAATGATCGTCGACCGAGCAGCACGGCCGAAAGCATGATCACCGTCATGAACAAAGCGCGCTCCGTGCCGACGCGCGAGCCGGTCAGGACGTCATAGAAGATCGCGCCGAGAATGGCGGCGGCGGCCGCCCATTTCTTTATGGGAAAACGCAAGGCCAACGTCGTACTCGCCGCCAGCAGACGACGCAGGCCGATGAAGAATATGCCGGCGACCAAAGTCATCTGGACGCCGGAAATGGTAATGATGTGGAAGATCCCGGCTTCGCGGATGATCTCTCGAGCGTTCTCGGTGAGAAAATCCCGCTTACCCGTCACCATGGCCGCCGCGATAGCACCCGCATCGCCGCCGACAATATTGTCGACCCGCCGCGCCAATGCG
>DAIESR010000342.1 GCA_027346205.1 Beijerinckiaceae bacterium | reverse complement strand
TCATGAGCTACATGCTGTTCACTGGCGTCGATGCAAGCCTGATCGAGGAGATCGGCACGCTTGTCGCGGTCTACGTCACGATCGAGATGGGGATTTTGGTGATCGTCATCGGCGCCAAATGGCTCCTGCTCGGGCGGACCAAGCCGGGCCGCTATCCTCTATGGGGGACGTATTTCTATCGCTGGTGGCTGGTCGAGAGACTGTTGAGCCTCGTCCCTATCAAGACGCTTCAGGGGACGCCGATCATGCGCTTCTATCTGCGCGCGCTCGGCACCAAAGTCGGCAAAGATGTGCTGATCGGCGATCTCACTTGCGGTGCGCATGATCTTATCTCGATCGGCGACCGGACCAGCATTGGCTCCCATGCGACTTTTGCCAATGCGCGGGTCGAGGGCAATGAGCTGATCATCGGCCGGATCGATGTCGGTGCCGATGCGCAGATCGGTTCGTCCTGCGCGCTCGAAGAGAATGTCTTCGTCGGAGACGGGGCCGAGCTGCGGGATCTAACGGCTGTGCCCGCGGGAAGCTGGATCGGCGCCTGGGAAATCTGGGACGGTTCGCCGGCGCGCGAGATCGGCGCGGTCGACAAATCCGAGCTGACGCCGTTTGCTTCCGCCGGCCGAGTCCGCAAAGCCGTCATGGCCACAATCTATGCGGTTCTGCTTCTCGCCGTACCGCCGCTGACGCTGATCCCTATCTTGGCGGGTTTCTGGGCGTTCAACCGCATCGATGATCTCATCGGCGTCGCCGATATCGACCGGCTTCTCTATCTCGCGTCGATCCCGGTTATCTCCTGGCCGACCGCCTTCGTGATGGTGCTCGTCACCGTCGGATTCATCATCGCCTTCCGCTGGATTGTCCTGCCGAAAGTGACGGAAGGCGTCTATTCGGTGCACTCCTGGTTCTATCAGCGCAAATGGGCGGTGGCGCTTGCGAGCGAGGTGACGCTCGATACGCTCTCTTCGCTTTATGCGACGATCTATATGCAGATTTGGTATCGGCTGATGGGCGCGAAGATCGGCAAGGGCGCCGAGATCTCGACCAATTTCGCCGGCCGGTATGATCTCGTCGAGATCGGCGAAAAATGTTTCATCGCCGACGAGGTCGTGCTGGGTGACGAGGAGATTCGGCGCGGCTTCATGATTTTGAAAAGGGTCAAGACCGGGCCGCGGGTCTTCATCGGCAATAGCGCTGTCGTGCCGCCTGGCGCCGACATCCCTGCCAATGCTCTGATCGGCATCAAATCGAAGCCGCCGGCGAATGAGCTGATGAGTCGAGGCGACACTTGGTTCGGCTCGCCGCCCATCAAACTGCCGGTGCGGCAGACCTTCGATGTCGGTGGCGCTTGGACCTATGAGCCGCCGCCGTGGAAGAAACTCGCCCGTGCCGGTTTCGAGGCGGTGACGATCTCTCTGCCGGTGATGCTCTTCATCACTTTCGGCACCTGGGCCGTCGAATGGCTCGCGCAGCCCTTGTTGAGCGGCGCTTATGGTGCGCTCGCCTGGCGTTTCGTCGTCGCGGCGGTGATGATCTCGCTCGGGCTCTGCGGCGTCGTGGTGGCGCTGAAATGGATCACCATGGGTCGCTATCAGCCGGTGACGAAGCCCATGTGGTCATGGTGGGCGATGCGGACAGAGGCCGTCGCCGTCATCTACGCCGGGCTTGCCGGGCGCATGTTGCTCGAGCATCTGCGCGGCACGCCTTTCCTGCCCTGGATCTGGCGGCTTCTCGGCGCGAAGGTCGGTCACGGCGTCTTTGTCGACATGACCGATATCACCGAATTCGACTGTGTCAGTATCGGCGATTTCTCCACCATCAATGCCAATGCCGCGCTACAGACCCATCTCTATGAGGACCGGGTGATGAAAGTCGGCCGTGTCAATGTGGGGCGTGGCGTGACGGTCGGCGCCGGCTCGACCGTGCTTTATGATACGGTTGTCGCCGATTACGCACGGCTCGGTCCGCTTACGGTGGTGATGAAGGGCGAACATATCCCGGCGCATACGGAATGGATCGGTTCACCGGCGCAGCCCAAGGCGGTGGCGGTTGTCGAGCAAAAAGCGGCGGCGTGAAGGGCGCATACCTTCTCCCGTTGGGAGAAGGTGGCTTGCGGAGCAAGCCGGATGAGGGGTTACAGTCGATCTTAAATTGCTGCATCGTAACCCCTCACCGCCACCTCCGGTGGCATCCTCTCCCAATGGGAGAGGGGTTGCACAGCTCGCAGGCACTATAACCGACCCATGTCGCACAATACTTTCGGCCATCTTTTCCGCGTGACGACCTTTGGCGAGAGCCATGGGCCGGCGATCGGCTGCGTCGTCGACGGTTGCCCGCCGGGCCTGCCGCTTGAGGAGGCCGACATCCAGATCTTTCTTGATGAGCGTAAGCCCGGTCAATCCCGCTTCACCACCCAGCGCCAGGAATCCGATCGCGTCAAAATCCTCTCCGGCGTCTTGCGGGATGCGGAGACGGGCGTGCAGGTCACCACAGGCACGCCGATCGCGCTTCTGATCGAGAATGAGGATCAACGCTCCAAGGATTATGCGGCGATCAAGGACATATATCGGCCGGGCCATGCCGATTTCACTTATGAGATGAAATATGGCTTACGCGACCATCGTGGCGGCGGCCGGTCTTCGGCGCGGGAAACGGCGGCGCGCGTCGCCGCTGGTGCGATCGCGCGGAAGGTCATCGCCGGTGTCAGCGTGCGCGGCGCGTTGGTTGCGATGGGGCTACATCGGATCGATCGCGCGAAATGGGATTGGGATGAGACGCGGCGCAATCCATTCTTCTCGCCCGATGCCGAAGCCGCAGCCCTTTTCGCGGATAAGCTCGATACGATTCGCAAGGCCGGCTCTTCCATCGGCGCGGTGATCGAGATCGTGGTGGAGAATGTGCCGGCCGGCTGGGGCGCGCCGCTCTATGGCAAGCTCGATGCGGAGCTTGCTTCCGCGCTCATGTCGATCAATGCGGTGAAGGGCGTCGAGATCGGTGACGGCTTTGCCGCCGCAGGGCTCTCCGGCGAAGAGAATGCCGACGAGATCGGCATGGGCAATGATGGGCGGCCGCTCTTCCGTTCCAATCATGCCGGCGGCATTTTGGGCGGCATCTCGACCGGTCAGAATATCGTCGCGCGTTTCGCGGTGAAGCCGACCTCATCGATCCTGACGCCACGCCGCACGATCGATCGTGCCGGGATCGAGACGGAGATCGCGACCCAGGGCCGCCACGACCCTTGCGTCGGCATCAGAGCCGTACCGGTCGGCGAAGCTATGGTCGCCTGCGTCCTCGCCGACCAATTCCTGCGCCATCGGGGGCAGGTGGGAGAGGCGGCAAAGGGGCCGTTTAAGGGGTAGGGGTGCATAAGCCCCCAGCGCCCTCACTCTGAGGAATCCGCGAAGCGGGTGTCTCGAAGGGGGCGTCGAAATGATGTTTGGCACTTTGCGCCAAAGAGTTCGCGCGTCCGACGCCTTCAGGAAGGATTTGAGGGGCCGATTTGAAACCTCAGCCTGCCGCCAAGCTCGTCCAGGTTCTCCCGAAAGGGAGAAATTTTCATTGAGCTGCGGCTCGCAGCTCTTCAGCAACTCTTCAGCAAAAAGCCGCCGTTCTTAAGAGCGGCGGCTCATTACTGCAAAGCTAGGCTTTGATCGAGACTTATGCTTCCTGCAGATTGCAGGCAGCAGTCTTGCCAGACCGGCGATCGGTCTCGACATCAAAGGAGACCTTCTGGCCTTCCATGAGGCCGCGAAGGCCCGACCGCTCAACCGCGGTCACATGGACGAAAACGTCCTTGCCACCATTATCCGGCTGAATGAAGCCATAGCCTTTTTGATCGTTGAAGAATTTGACAGTACCGGTTTGCATCGAGAGTCCTTCAGGCGGCTGACGCGTTGTCTGAAGACGCCCAGCCCGTCGTTTAAGTGCATGTCCGGACCCCGAGCAATGTCGGTTCGCCGAAAATGCGCCAGTGCACACATAAACGGCCATGCTTAAGCTTGGTCGTCCGGTTTCAGTCGAATTTGGTAGAAGAGGCTGAAACGCGCGCGTCGGTCAGACAGACAGCTCGATCCAGGAACCAGTCCAAAAGCGATGCATTCCATATGGCAAGGCAAATCGCGTTTGGCAATCCCGCGCTCGTCAATTCTTTGCGGAGATTGCTTGACCTATTCCATTTTGGAGACGGTTTTTACCACGGCATAGCTTAACTGCTGCAATTCTTCCTGTTCAATGGTGAAGGCTGGCGTCAAATAGATGATCCGTCCAAAGGGACGCACGAAGACGCCCAATTCGACAAAGCGGCGCTTCAGCGCGTCGAGGTCGAAAGGATTTGCCAGTTCGACGACGCCGATCGCGCCTTTGACGCGCACATCGCTCACATGGCCGAACTCACGGCAGGGCGCGAGCCCTTCGGTGAGCGCCGCTTCGATTGCGGCCACTTGTGCAAGCCGGGGCTCGCTTTCGAACAGATCGAGCGAAGCATTGGCGGCGGCGCAAGCGAGCGCATTGGCCATGAAAGTCGGTCCGTGCATCAAAGCATGGGCGGGGTCGTCCGACCAGAAAGCATCGAACACGTGCTTTTGTGCCAGAGTTGCGGCGAGCGGCATCGTGCCGCCGGTGAGGGCTTTCGACAGACAGATGATGTCGGGTGTGACCTCGGCCGCTTGCGTCGCGAACATCGTGCCGGTGCGGCCGAAGCCGGTAAAAATCTCGTCGAAGATCACGAGGAGATCATGCTTGTCGGCGAGGCTACGAATGTGCTGGAGCACGGCAGGCTCATGGAAGAGCATGCCGCCGGCGCCTTGCACCAAGGGCTCGACAATGATGCCGGCGAGTTCATCGGCATGGCGTGCGACGAGCGCCTCGAAAAGCCCGCGCGTTTCTACGTCGCGCGGCAGATCGGCGATGATGTTTTGCGGCAAAACGCCTTTGAAGAGACTGTGCATCCCTTCTTCGGGATCGCAGACCGCCATGGTTGCGAATGTATCGCCATGATAGGCGCCTTTGAAGGCGAGAAATTTGCGCCGTGTTCCGACGCCTTTGTTGAGCCAGAATTGCACCGCCATCTTCATCGCGACTTCGACCGAGACCGAGCCGCTGTCGGAAAAGAAGGCTCTTTCGAAGCCGCCCGGCACTATCGCGCAAAGGCGTGCGGCAAGGCGCAAAGCCTGCTCGTGAACGAGGTCGCCGAACATCACATGTGGCATCACCCGGAGCTGCTCGCTTACCGTCGCCGCGATATACGGATGATTATAGCCGTGGCAGGCGGTCCACCAGCTTGCAATGCCGTCGATCAGCTCGCGGCCGTCGGCGAGCTTGATGCGCGTGCCTTGCGTGGCGACGACAGGCAGGGGCGGGTCTGCCAACTTCATCTGGCAATAGGGCCGCCAGATGTGGTCGAGGCCGGTGTCGAACCAAGCGTCTGCCTTATGTGCCATTGTGGAACCTCAACAGGTTGTCCAGCGGGAGACCGAGACGACTGATGGGTGGTTTGGCTTTGAGGCCAGTATGGGGGCGATGCCAGTTGTAGCGGTGGAGCCAAATCGGGAGCTGAGCACGTCGCTGCTCGGAGTTTTGA
>DAIESR010000337.1 GCA_027346205.1 Beijerinckiaceae bacterium | reverse complement strand
GTTCACGCTTCTATCGCGGGCGACGGGCTTTGTCCGCGATGTCATGCTGGGCGCGGTGCTCGGCGCCGGCCAGCTGGCCGACGCCTTCGTTGTCGCCTTTCGCCTACCAAACCATTTTCGCGCAATCTTCGGCGAGGGTGCGTTCAATGCCGCCTATGTGCCTAGTTATTCTCGGATTCTGACGACACAGGGCGAGGCTGCCGGCCGAAGGTTTGCAAGCCAGATCTTCACTCTGATGCTGTTTACGCAGCTCATTCTCCTGGGTCTCGCTCTCGCCTTTACGCCGCAGCTCGTCGATCTTCTCGCGCCGGGCTTCCGCGACGATCCGACCAAATTCGCGGCTGCGGTCACTCTGACGCGAATCACCTTTCCCTATCTTCTCTTCATCACCCTCGTGACCTTGCAATCGGGGACATTGAACGCACGGGAGCGGTTCGCCGCGGCGGCCTTCGCGCCCGTGCTGCTCAATCTCGTGATGATCCTTTGCCTCGCAGCGGCCTTTCTGTTTCCGAATGCCGCGATCGCGGCGGCCGTAGGAGTCACCGTCTCCGGTTTTTGTCAATTCGTTCTGACCTTCTTCGCGCTGCGTCGAGACGGGCTGCACGAGCGTCTGGTGCGGCTCGAATGGACGAAGGAGATCCGGCATTTTTTCGCCGTGCTGGGGCCGGCGGTCATCGGCTCGGCCGGCGTGCAGCTCGCGCTCTTCGCCGATACGATCATCGGTTCCATGCTGCCGACCGGCGGGGTGTCGTCGATCTATTATGCTGATCGGATCTATCAGCTGCCGATCGGCATTATCGGGGTCGCCGCCGGCACGGTGCTTCTGCCCGAAATGAGCCGGCGCTTGGCGCGTGGCGATCAGGGCGGTGCCTTTCACGCGCAAAACCGCACGATGGCGCTTTCGATCGTGCTGGCGGCGCCTTTCTTCGTCGCCTTCATCATGATTCCGGATGTCATCATGCGCGGCGTCTTCTTGCGCGGCGCATTTACGGAGCAGGCTGCCGAGGCTGCGGCAAGCGTGTTGACGGCCTATGGCTTCGGCCTCCTCGCGATTGTACTCATCCGTTCGGTGGTCGCGAGCTTTCAGGCCATTGGCGATACGCGCACGCCGATGCTCATCTCGCTGATCTCGGTTGCCGGCAATATCAGCTTGAAGATCGTGCTCTTCAAAAGCATGGGTGCCGCGGGACTTGCCACGGCGACAGCGGTCGGCGCCTGGATCAACCTCATTCTTCTTTGCGTTTTCGCGTTGCGGCGCAACCTCATGTCGTCGGATGAACTCTTAGCGAAGACTGCGGCTTCGACCTCGATCGCCGCCTTTGCGCTCGCGCTCTTTGCGCTTTTCTTCACTTTGCCGGCGGCTGAATTCGCGGCCGGCGTCGGCCATTTTGAAAACGAGATTGAGCTTCTCTGCCTTGGTGCGGGTGGTGCGCTCGTCTATGGCGTCGTACTCGGTCTCGGCTTGCTTATCGGCGGCGTCAAGCTGCGGCGTCGGCCGCAGGCAAATTGATGAGATGATAGGCAACAAATACGAACCGATTGGGCCGTCATGGCCGGGCTTGACCCGGCCATCCAGGCAGAGCCGATTCAATGCGGTATGTTCTCGCGCAGCTTCCGTCGGATCGCAATCGCGTGGATGGCCGGGTCAAGCCCGGCCATGACGCGGCAGAGAAGGCACTAAGGCCTCCGCTGATGCCTTCAGAAAAGGCCTTCGATATTGCTATTCTGATCGAGGCGGATCGATTCCGCGGCCGGCTTTTTCGGCAAGCCCGGCATGGTCATGATCTCGCCCGTGATGATCACGACGAAGCCCGCGCCAGCCGAAAGCCGCACTTCGCGGATCGGCACCACAAAACCTGACGGCGCACCGAGCTTGGTCGGATCGGTCGAGAAAGAATATTGCGTCTTGGCGACACAGATCGGCAAATTGCCGAAGCCCATGGCTTCAATGTCTGCGATTTGCTTCTTGGCGCTGCCTTCGATCGAAATATCGGCCGCGCCATAGATTTCCGTCGCGATCTTGCGCATTTTGTCGGTCAATGGCATTTCGTCGGGATAAAGCGTCTGGAACTTGGCGCTGCCCGACTCGGCAAGGGCGACGACTTTCTCGGCGAGCTCGACAGCCCCTTTGCCGCCTTGTGCCCAATGTTTGCAGAGCACGGCGTCGACGCCGAATTCATCGCGGCACGTCTTGAAGAGGATGTCGAGCTCGGCCGGGTTGTCGCCATTGAAGTGATTGATGGCCACGACGACGGGCAGGCCGAATTTCCGCAGATTGGCGACGTGACGGCCGAGATTGGCAAGGCCTGCCTTCACCGCCGCGTGATTTTCCTTGCCGAGATCCGCCTTCGCCACGCCGCCCTGCGCCTTGATCGCCCGCAGTGTGGCGACGACGACGCCGGCCGAGGGCGCAAGGCCGGCCTTGCGGCATTTGATGTCGAAGAATTTCTCGGCGCCGAGATCGGCTCCGAAGCCGGCTTCGGTCACGACATAATCGGCGAGGTCCATCGCCGCCGTCGTGGCGATCACCGAATTGCAGCCATGCGCAATATTGGCAAAGGGCCCGCCATGGATGAAGGCCGGCGTGCCGCCGAGCGTCTGCACGAGATTGGGCATCAGCGCATCCTTGAGCAGCACGGTCATGGCGCCATGCGCTTGAAGATCGCCCGCCGTCACCGGCTTTTTGTCGGTGGACAGGCCGATCACGATCCTGGCGAGCCGATCTTGCAGATCGTCGAGATTGCGGGCGAGGCAGAAGATCGCCATGACCTCGGAAGCGACCGTGATGTCGAAGCCGCTTTCACGCGGAAAACCATTGGCGGCGCCACCCAAGGCGACGACGACCTGGCGCAAGGCTCTGTCATTCATATCGACGACGCGACGCAAAGCGATCCGGCGCGAGTCGATGTTGAGCGAATTGCCCCAATAAAGATGATTATCGACCATCGCCGCGAGCAGATTATGCGCCGACGAGACGGCGTGAAAATCGCCGGTGAAATGAAGGTTGATCGCTTCCATTGGAACGACCTGCGCATAGCCGCCGCCGGTCGCGCCGCCCTTCATGCCGAAGCACGGGCCGAGCGACGGTTCCCGTAGGGCAACCATCGTCTTCTTGCCGATGACACGCAGCGCATCGGCGAGACCGATGGAGGTCGTCGTCTTGCCTTCGCCGGCTGCGGTGGGATTGATGGCGGTGACGAGAACGAGCTTGCTCTTCGGCTTCGATTGCGCCTGTGCGCGTGCTTTGGCGACAAAATCGAGATCGACTTTCGCGATCTTCGTCCCATGGGGCTGAAGCGCGTCGGTCGGAATGCCGGCGCGCTCGGCGATCGCCGTGATCGGTTCGAGCGTGGCGGCACGTGCGATCTCGATATCGGTGGGCATAGGCGATCCCCTCTTTCTGGAAGTCTTATTCCGGGTGCTCGAATGATCGGCGGACTTTTGGAGCTATGTATTCTAGATGTCTTTGCATCTGATCACTCTGGTGCACCAGATGAGATGCGTCTGGAGATATAAAGGGAGTTTGCGCGCGAGGCGAGGGCATGATCGCGGAAATTACCGCGGTCGAGGTGGCTAGCGCGCTGCGCGAACCCTCTTCCAATGGGAGAAGGTCGGCACGACAAAGATTTGCGCTTCCGTTGTGCAGATGCGTCGCTTCGGAATGACTCCAAGGCGGGGATGCTCGAGCCCGTCTATAAAAACGGGTTGACGATGACGAGTTCGCCGAACCGCCGGCCCTGCTGAAGATCTTCGCTATAGAGCTTGTCGCATTTGGCTTCGAGCGCGGGGGCGGCGGCATAGGTTTCGATCGTCAATGGGACGGTATTTTCGAAAGCCTCGCGAAATTGCGCGAGCGCTTGTTCGATAGGCGGCCAATCGAGCCGGAGCTTTCTGCGGCAGACATTGGCGAATTCGTTCAAGACCTGCACGCAGATCATGCCGCCGTCGCGGAGCACCCTATCTGCGCCGACGCGATGCGGATCATTCGACACGGCATAAATCAGCACATTTGTGTCGAAGAACGCGGTCACCGCGCGTTGGTTTTGTCGCGATCGAATTCGTAGTTTTCGGGAAGCGTCCAATTCAGCTTTGAGATCGCGTCGAGCGCGCGCTCGCGGCGCTCGTCCTTTTCGACTTCGATGCGCCGCTTCGAGGCCGCCACAACGGACAGCTCGTCGCCG
>DAIESR010000280.1 GCA_027346205.1 Beijerinckiaceae bacterium | reverse complement strand
CTGCGGTTCCTTGTTGTCGTCCATGCCTCCGACTCATGCCTCCGACTCATGCCGTCTCGGCTTTTGCCGCGGTCATCATGTCGGGAATTTTTATCGTTGCATTGCTCTATCGACCGGAGACGCGCTTTCGCGGGACGATCGGCTGGGTGAGCCTGTCGCTTTTGCTGGTCTATCTGCTCAGTTCCTATGCCGTCTATCTGCACGGGCACTGAGCATCCATGAGGCTGGCGAGCCCCGCTTAGGCGCGGCGGGCCAGCCTTTCTATATTGACCGCTCGTGACCCGAACGAGGTCTGTTCCTCATGTACGCGCCGGACCCTGCACTCCTGTTCGACGGCGATTGCGGCATCTGCCGGAGTTGTGTGAGAGCTATCCGATCATGCGGTGCCTCCAAGTCCAGGCTGGAACCTGACGCGACTGCTCGCCGTTCCTGAAAGATCCAAGCAATGAGTGGAGCATGAGATGGCGAATGAATTGAAAGGTCGTCGCGTCGCGATTCTTGCGACCGACGGCGTCGAACAGGTCGAACTCACCCGGCCGAGGGACGCACTCAAATCTGCCGGTGCCGACGTGAAAGTCGTTTCGCCAGCAGCGAACCGGCTGCAAGGCTACAATCATCGCGAAAAAGGCGACGTCATTCCGGTCGACGTGCCGCTCATGCAAGCGCAACCACAGTCTTTCGACGCGCTTGTCCTGCCGGGCGGGGTGCAAAATTCCGACAAGCTTCGGCTGCTGCCGGAGGCGATCGCCTTCGTCCGGCATTTTGTCCAGACAGAAAAACCGATCGCGGCCATTTGCCATGGCCCTTGGCTGCTCATCGACGCCGGCGGCGCGCGCGGCCGCAAGATGACCTCCTGGCCCTCGTTGGAGGCGGATCTTCGCAATGCTGGCGCAGAGTGGAGCGATGCGCCTGTGGTCGTCGATCATCGTCTCGTCACCTCGCGTAAGCCCGTCGATCTGCCGCAGTTCTGTGCCAAGATGATGGAGGCCTTCGGTCAGGGCGGCGCGCGGCATCACGCGGCGGCGTAAGCCGGGTGCTGCGGACCCGGCCATGCGAATTTAGCCCGCGCTGGCCCGATTTGTGATAGCGCTCTGGAATCAGTTCCGGAGCGCTCCCCTATGACCACTTCCCCTAAGCTGGCGGATTTTATCCTGGATCTCTGCAGCAAGGCCGCGCCTGCGGAGATGCTTGATCCTGAAGATGTCGCGCGGGCTTTCGCGAAGGTCTCGGCAAATCCGAATGTCGTGACCTGGGAGGGCTATCTGCTTTCCGTGAAGGACAATGCGGTGAAGCTTGCGAAGGAAGGCAAGATCCTCGTCTATCGCAAGGGGGTTCCGGTCGATCCCGAGACATTGAAGGGGGTCTATCGGCTTGGACCTGTCCGGGCCGAGTAACCAATCCGGATGCCCCGCAGGCAAGACCCGCATCAGGTCGCCTTAGCGGCGCCTCTTGAAAACGCTGCCTGAACCGCGTATCTTTAATCCATAAATGAATCCGGGCCCCTCTGGCGAGGACCCCGACATTGGGTCGGGCAACCTTGCGATGTCGGATCACTGTGTCTAGCGCGGATGCGTCTGGACCGGTCGATGTCGGGGCCTCGCACGGATCGAAGCATTTCTGACATTCCGGCAGGCTCCTCCAGCGCGGCACAGCGTAGCGAAGAGGAGTGATTATGCCGAATATCCATTCCCATAATCGTCGTGATCTCGCGCCGACAGAACTGGCGCCGGCTGAAATCGCCGCCACCTATCTCGACGAGCGTGATGATGCGCTTTTGGATGCACTGGTCACCGCATCGACCCTGGTCGCCTCTGCCGATGGCCGCATCAGCTCGGCCGAACGAAGGCGGGCGATCGATTTCCTTGCCAGCAATGGTTTTCTATCCGTCTCCACACGCGCCGAGATCCTGGAAGCTTTCGATCGTCGGGTTCGGGAGTTTCAGGAGGATGGCAGTGGCAAGCCCGCGGTCGACAGCCTCCGCCGCTTTGCCGGGCTTGCTCCGGCGCGCCTGATCGTCAAGGCCGGCGAAGAGGTCGCGGCGGCCGATGGTCATCTTAGTGCGCATGAGCTGCACGTGCTCCGGCTCATCCGTGCTGCGCTGGCGGCGCCCGATCTACGCTCTGCGGGAGGCTAGATTGAGTCATAGTGCTCCGTTCATCACCCCAGTTCTGCGGGCGTCCGAAGACGCAACGCAGCAGCATGAGCATCGGCTGGAACTGCTGATCGATCGCATGCCGAACGCTTCCGTGCGCAACAGCATCCGCTGGCTACGCCGGCCGTCCTCGCGCTGGGCGCGGATCCCCGTCAGCATGCTTCTGCTCGGCGGCGGCCTGCTGAGCTTTCTCCCCATTCTCGGGCTCTGGATGTTGCCAGTGGGCCTGGCGCTGTTGGCCGAGGACATGCCGGTGCTGCGCCGGGGCCGTGATCGCACCCTCGACTGGATCGCGCAACGGCGGCCGCATTGGATCTCGCGCGAGCAGAGCCCGAATGCCACAGCTATTCCATGCCTCGAAGGCACTTCCGCAACCGACACTCAAAAGTGAGACGAAACAATGCCATATAATTACAACGCCAATCCCGATCCCTGGTCGCGTCCGGCCTTTGGCAGCGCCGCACGCACCGATATCGACCTCGGTCTGCGGAACTATATGCTGCGGGTCTACAACACCATGGCCGCGGGCCTCGGTGTCACGGGGCTCGTCGCCTATGCCGCGGTGGCCAGCGGCTTCTATCAGCAGATTGCCGGCACGCCGCTGATCTGGGTGGTGATGCTGGCGCCGCTCGCCCTCGTACTGCTGCTGAGCTTCGGCATCGAAAAGATGAGCGCGGGCACGGCGCAGGCGGTGTTCTGGGGCTATGCGGGCCTCATGGGGCTGTCGCTTGCCGGGATCTTCCAGATCTACACGGGCGCCAGCATTGCGCGCGTCTTCTTCATCAGCGCTGCCACTTTCGGCGCAACGAGCCTTTACGGCTATACGACGAAGCGCGACCTGTCGCAGTTCGGCTCCTTCCTCATGATGGGGCTGATCGGCATCGTACTGGCGAGCCTCGTCAATATTTTCATCGGCTCAAGCGCTCTGCAGTTTGGGATTTCCGTGATCGGCGTTCTCGTCTTCACCGGCCTCACCGCCTGGGACACGCAGCGCATCAAGGAGATCTATCTGGAGAGCGATGCCGGCGACACATTGGCCAAAAAGGCGCTGATGGGCGCACTGGCGCTCTATCTCGACTTCATCAACCTGTTCGTCATGTTGCTGCAGCTCACCGGCAGTCGCCGCGAATAGCCGTGTCGATCTCGCGTATCGTCGTGCCATGAATGTGAAGGATAGGTTCGTGAACAGCTTTGAAGAACGTCAAAAAGGGTTCGAAGCCGCGTTCAAGCGCGATCAGGACCTCTCGTTCCGGATTACCGCGCGCCGCAACAAGCTCTTCGGACTCTGGGCGGCTGAACGGCTCGGCCTCTCTCTATCGGATGCGGAAGCCTATGCGAAAACCGTCGTCGCCGCGGATCTCGAAGCTCCCGGTGACGCGGATGTGATCGCAAAAGTGCACTCGGATCTGAACGCCAGGGGCGTCGATTGCACCGAGGCGGAGCTGCAATCCGAATTGATGCGTTTCATCGACGAGGCGCGTCGGCAGATCGTACAAGCTCCCGGCGAAGCATCCGGTTGATAGGCCGGCTGCCGCATATGGCGGTGGAGCGGGTCTAAAGCTATGGTTGTTTCAGCGACTATCGCCGCCCCGTCGTGAAGAGCACGGCGGGGCGGTGTTGGTTTCAGGCGATCTTTATCAGCGCCGGCACGCAAGCACTTCGGAGAAAAACGGATGGACTGGCTGATCGATCCGCAGATCTGGGCGAGCCTTTTTACTCTGACCGCGCTCGAGATTGTGCTCGGCATCGACAATCTCGTCTTTCTCGCGATCCTTGCCAGCCGGCTGCCGGCCGAGAGCCAGAACCGGGCCCGGCAGGTTGGGCTCGCGCTGGCGCTCTTCTCCCGCTTGGCGCTGCTCGCCTCGATCGTTTGGATCATCGGTCTCACACGGCCTGTGTTCGTCGTGTTCGACCATCCAATCTCTTGGCGCGACATCATCCTGATCGGAGGCGGTTTCTTTCTGCTCTACAAGGGCACGAGCGAGATCCATCA
>DAIESR010000317.1 GCA_027346205.1 Beijerinckiaceae bacterium | reverse complement strand
CAGCGAAGCCATGGCGAAGGCGGCGCGAGAGAAAGGTGCCGAGATCAAGGTTTCGAGTGCCGTCAAAGAAGTGATCGTCGAAAACGGCCATGCGGTCGGCGTGGTGACAGAGCAGGGCGAGATGTTCCGCGGCAAAATCATCGTCGTCAATGCGAATCCGAAGCTGCTTTATCAAGATCTGATCGATCAGGCGGCCTTGCCGGCAAGCTTCAAAGAGCGCATCGCCAAATGGCGCTGCGGCTCCGGCACGTTCCGAATGAATGTCGCGCTCTCGGAACTGCCGGATTTTTCGGCTCTGCCCGGACGTGAGCTAGCCGAACATCACAGCGCCGGCATCATCATCGCGCCGAGCCTCGCCTATATGGAAGAGGCCTATTTTGACGCGCGCAAAAGCGGTTGGGCGAAAAAGCCGGTCGTCGAAATGGTCATTTCCTCGACCCTCGATCCGGCACTCGCCCCGCAGGGCGGGCATGTCGCAAGCCTCTTCTGCCAGCATGTCGCGCCACAGCTCCCAGGCGGCGCTTCATGGGACGATCATCGCGACGAGGTGGCGGATCTGATGATCGCGACCGTTGACGTCTATGCGCCCAATTTCAGACGCGCGATCATCGCCCGCCAGATCATGAGCCCGCTCGATCTCGAACGAACCTTCGGCCTCGTCGGTGGCGATATTTTTCATGGCCAGCTCGATCTTGGCCAGATGTTTTCCGCCCGCCCCATGCTGGGCCATGCCGATTATCGTGGGCCTCTTGCCGGCCTTTATATGTGCGGCGCCGGCACCCATCCGGGTGGCGGCGTCACGGGCGCGCCGGGCCATAATGCGGCGCGCGAGATCTTAACGGATCTCCGGCACAAATGGTGGAAACGGCGCCTCACTTGAAGGCGCTGCCGGCCTTCAGCCCCAATTTCTTGAAGATCATCGCCACCGGGCAGAAGCCGGTGATCGATGCCTGCAGCAGATTGAGTCCGACAAAAGCCGTGAGCAAGAGCCAATAGGGCGAGACGAGCCACACGAGCAGGACGCTTGCGAGGTTGACGATGCCGGCAAAAGCCAAGACGGCACGATCGATATTCGCATGATCCGCATTATTCATATTAGCTACATTGGACATTTTGGACTCCTGAAATTCGAGCGCGACACGTCGCTCTCAAAGGTGCGGTTCATTATGCTGCAAGATTGCTGTGGACCCAAGAAATGATGCTGTTCGCATCCATTGCGCCAGCTGTCTGCGCGACGACACGGCCACCCTGAAACAGGAAGAGACTTGGAATACCACGTACGCCAAGTCTGCGCGCAACCTCCTGCTCCTCGTCCGAATTGAGCTTCAAGAGCCGGACCTTCGGCTCCAGCGTTTGCGCGGCGCGCTCGAAATTCGGCGCCATCGTGCGGCACGGTCCGCACCAG
The DNA here is from genome assembly GCA_027346205.1 of Beijerinckiaceae bacterium. GTDB lineage: Bacteria > Pseudomonadota > Alphaproteobacteria > Rhizobiales > Beijerinckiaceae > Methylovirgula. Next base: position 8,325 of record DAIESR010000317.1, on the reverse strand, counting down.
GGCGCCCAGACATCGACGAGCACGGCAATGTCGTTGCTGAGCCGGTGCTTCTCGAATTTTGCCGCATCGACGGGAACCGGATGTCCCTGGAACAGCGCTTGATGGCAGGCGCCGCATTGCGCCTCGCTCAAAGGCTTGTCCTTCGGCACGCGATTGGTCGCGGCGCAATGCGGGCAGACGATGTGTAGTGAACTCATGAATTCCTCGCTTATCATTCCGGCATTTCAGGCGCTGCGTTTCACCTTGCGCAGTTGCAATGTCTCCATGACCATGCGCTCGTAGAAGGGCTCGCTTTCGCCGCGACGGATCTTGTGCATAAAATATTTCTCGAAGGCGATCTTGGCATAATGCACCCAAATGCCTTTTGACGACCAGTTGACATTGCGCGGAGGAATCTGCGGCTGCGCCACGAAGGCGACGCCGGTGTCGCCGAAATCGGCGAGACAAATGGCGTTCCAAGTGGCTTCCGTCGTTGGTGTCTCGCCACGCAGAAGTGCGCCTATATTGGCCGCGGTCGCAGTGACCATGGATTCGATCATGAATCCCGTCTTCGGCACGCCGACCGGCACCGGGGTCGGACCGACTGGCGGAATGGCGACACAGACGCCGATACCGAAAATATCGGGATAGGCCGTATTGCGCTGATACTTGTCGATGAGAACGAAGCCGCGCGGGTTGACGAGCCCTTCGATGCCGCGGACCGCGGGCACGCCGCGAAAGGCCGGCAGCATCATGGCATAGGCGAAGGGGAGGTCATGCAGCTTTTGAACTGTGCCATTCTCACCCATTTCCTCGACGAAGATATTGGCAGGTTCGACCGTGGTGGTCCGCGCATTGGTGATCCATTTGATATGGCGGGCGCGGAATTCTGCTTCGAGCAAGCCTTTGGTGTCGCCGACACCGTCGAGGCCGAGATGGCCTATATAGGGTTCCGAGGTGACGAAGGTCATCGGTACGCGGTCACGGATCTTGCGCTTGCGCAGCTCCGTGTCGAGAATGAAGGCGAATTCATAGGCCGGGCCGAAGCAGGAGGCCCCCTGCACCGCGCCGACGACGATGGGGCCTGGCGCTTCGACGAAGCGTTCGAAGGCCTCTTTGGCCTTGATCGCATGGTCGACGTGGCAGATCGACTGGGTGTGATGCTCGGGTCCGAAGCCCGGAATTTCATCGAAGGCGAGATCGGGACCCGTTGCAATCACGAGATAGTCGAAATGTAGCGCATTGCCGTCTTCGAGTGCGATCTTCTTGTCGACGGGATCGATCCGGCGCGCACCGGTCGGGACAAAATTGATCTTCTTGCGGCTCATGACGTCGTTGAGATCGATCTCAATGTCATGCCGGTCGCGCCAACCGACCGCAACCCAGGGGTTCGACGGCACGAAATGATAGGTTGAACCCTGGCCGACCAGGGTCAGATGATCTTCCGGCCGCAGAAATGGCACGAGTTCATAAGCCATGATCGTACCGCCGAGGCCTGCACCTATGACAACCACTTCGGCCATTTTACATCTCCCACTCTTTGTTGTTTCTCGGCGGGCGTTAGAGATATGCGTTAACGATCGCCAGCCTCAAAACATTGACTGCTGGCCGTTCGCGCTTGATATTTTCTGTGCGCTCGAGACCAGTGCCGGTTGACATATATACATTACTACGTATATTCGTAAATATGAATATAAAGACGAAGGCCTTGGCTACGAAAGCCGACGATGCGGCGGAGCTGCTCAAGGCGCTCGCCAACCGGCACAGACTCCTGATCATCTGCCAACTCATCGAGAGCAAACGTTCTGTCGGTGAGCTGGCGGAGTTTTTGGGCATTCGCGATTCGACCGTGTCTCAGCATCTTGCGCTCTTACGCAAGGATGGTCTGGTAACGGCGCGCCGAGACGGCCAGACCATCTGGTATTCCATCGGCAGCGCGCCGGCCTGCGCCGTTCTCGAAACGCTCTATGGCATTTACTGCACGCCATCGGGCCAAGAGCCGAGCGACGAGGGGGGCGGCAGCTGATGATGTCCCGAACTGGGCCCGGCATATTGAGACGGATCAAAGATCACGTCTTCCGCTGGTGTCATTTCTCTTGCAACCCGCCGGCCTCTCGGTGCGGCATCTCAAAAAACCGGAAGAATTGATGCGCGCGACGATTTTCACGGCCGCTGCATGCCTCGGCATTGCATTGGCCCATCCCGCTCTTGCACTCGAGACCTTGACCGTGGCGCCGACGAAGGCCGCCGACGAGAAGGCCGTATTCGGTACGGTTGAAAGCGTGCATGTCGCCAAGGCGCGCGCGCGGATCGGCGGCACGATCGCCTCGGTCAATGTTCGCGAAGGCGATCATGTCGAGGCCGGGCAGGTCATCGGCACGGTTGGCGACGAGAAGCTCGTGCTGCAGCTGAAATCGCTCGCAGCGCAGATTTCCGGCCTCGACGCGCAGCTCGGGCAGGCGAAGACGGATCTCGATCGCGCCGAGAGTCTTTTCCAGCATGGCACGATCCCGCGCGCCCGGCTCGACGAGGCGCGGACCGCTTATAATGTCGCCGTCAATGCGCAGCGTTCGCGCACCGCCGAGCGCGCCGTCGTCGAGCAACAGTTGTCGGAGGGCAATGTCCTCGCCCCGACGGCCGGGCGCGTCCTCACTGTTCCCGTCACCACCGGCACGGTCGTGCTGCCGGGCGAGCCGCTGGCCACGATCGCCGAGCAGCATTTTGTGCTGCGGCTGCGGGTGCCCGAGCGCCATGTCGGCTTCATCAAAGCCGGCGACACGATCCGCTACGAGGCCTCGGAGCTCGGCTCGTCGAAGCCGCAGTTCGGAAAGATCAGCCTCGTCTATCCGCAGATCCAGGACGGCCGCGTCGTCGCCAATGCTGTGGTTGCAGGCCTCGGCAATTATTTCGTCGGCGAGCGCATCCGTGTGTGGGTCTCGGCCGGCACGCGCAGCGCCTTTATCATTCCAGAGAGTTTCATCTCGACCGAATTCGGCATCGATTACGTCCATTTGCGTAGCGCCGGAAATAGCGTCGTCGCGGTGCCGGTGCAGCGCGGACTTCCAGCGCCACGGCCCGATCTACCAGACGGCATTGAAATCCTTTCCGGCATCCAGACCGGCGACGTGCTGGTGAAGCCATGAAGCTCGGCATTTCCGGTAGGCTCACCAAGGCGACCATCACATCGCCTTTGACGCCGCTCATTCTTCTCGCGGCGCTGGCCATGGGCCTCATCGCTCTCTTCACCATCCCGCGTGAAGAGGAGCCGCAGATCAGCGTGCCCATGGTGGATATCACCGTGCAGGCCGATGGACTGAAGGCGCCCGATGCGGTCGAACTCGTGACCAAGCCGCTCGAGGCCATCATCAAGGGCATCAATGGCGTCGAGCATGTCTATAGCCAGACGCAAGACGATCGCGTCATGGTCACGGCGCGCTTCAAGGTCGGCACGCGAGCGGATGACGCGATTTTACGCGTGCATGAGAAGCTCAAGGCCAATATGGACCGTATCCCGGTCGGGATACCACAGCCGCTCATCGTCGCCCGCGGCATCAATGATGTCGCGATCTTCGTCGTGACTCTCTCGCCCAAGCCCGAGGCGGCCGCACGCTGGACCGAGAAGGATCTCTACGATCTCGCTGACAAGCTGCGGAATGAATTCATCAAGGTCGACAATATCGGACTCAGCTATATCAGCGGCGGCGATCGGCAGCAGATCAGGGTCGAGCCAGATCCGGAAAAGCTCGCGCTTTATGGCGTGACCTTGCAGCAGCTTGTCGCCAAGGTGCAGGGGGCCGACCGCTCCTTCCAGGCCGGTCTGGTCCGGGACGAAGGGACGATGCGCACGGTCGTCGCCGGCCAGACCTTGTCGGGCGTGCCCGACATCGGGTTGTTGCTGCTGACGACGCGCGACAACCGCCCCGTCTATGTGCGCGATGTCGCCAATGTCTTGATCGGGCCGAGCCCGCAGGAGCATCGCGTCTGGAATCTTGCGCCGCAAGAGGAAGCCGGCGGCAAGAAGAGAGCATGGGACACGACGCCGGCGGTCAGTGTCGCAATCGCGAAACGCTCCGGCGCCAACGCCGTCACCGTCGCGCATGAGCTGCGCGCGCGGCTCGAGGGCATGCGCGGCACGCTCATACCCGCCGACGTCAATGCCGTGGTGACGCGCGACTATGGCCACACGGCCAATGAAAAAGCCAATGAGCTGCTTTTCCATCTCGCGCTTGCGACCATCTCGATCGTGATCTTGATCGCGCTCGCGATCGGCTGGCGCGAAGCCGTGGTGACGGCGGTCGTGATCCCGACGACGATTCTTCTGACGCTCTTCGCTGCCAATGCGATGGGCTATACGATCAACCGCGTCAGCCTGTTCGCCTTGATCTTCTCGATCGGTATTCTCGTCGACGATGCGATTGTCGTGGTCGAAAATATCGCCCGGCATTGGGGCATGAGGGACGGCCGCGATCGTCTTCACGCGACAATCGAGGCCGTGTCCGAGGTCGGCAATCCGACCGTCGTGGCGACGCTCACCGTCGTCGCCGCGCTTCTGCCCATGCTGTTCGTCTCGGGCCTCATGGGTCCCTATATGGCACCGATCCCGGCCAATGCTTCGGCCGCCATGCTGTTCTCTTTCTTCATCGCGATGATGATCGCGCCTTGGCTGATGCTGCGCCTCGCGCCGGGCAATCTGCCGCGGCACGACGACCATCATGGCGAAGGCTGGCTCGGCCGTTTTTATCGCTCGATCGCCGCGCCGATCATCAAGACGCGTGCAAGAGCGCTGACCTTTCTTCTCGTCGTCGGCATTGCGACACTCCTTTCCATGGGGCTTTTCGCGACCAAATCGGTGACGGTGAAGCTCCTGCCCTTCGACAATAAATCCGAGATCACGGTCACTGCCGATTTGCCGGAAGGTGCAAGCGTCGAGGCGACCGAGCGCGTCCTCTTCGCCGCGGCCCGGCGTATCGAGCCCTTGCCCGAGGTCCGCTCGATGCAAGCCTATGCCGGCACGGCCGCACCCTTCAACTTCAATGGTCTCGTCCGGCATTATTATATGCGCCAGTCGCCAGAGCTTGGCGAGCTTCAGATCAATCTCGCGCCGAAGGACGAGCGCAGCCGCACGAGCCATGCGATCGCGCTCGACATACGCGAAAGGCTGAAGGGTCTCGCGCAGCCGGACGGCACGTCCGTCAAAGTTGTCGAAGTGCCGCCCGGACCGCCGGTGCTCGCCACTTTGCTCGCCGAAATCTATGGACCCGATTCGAAGACCCGCAGGGCCGTTGCGAAGGAGGTCGAGAAGATCTTCCGGTCGGTCCCCTATATCGTCGATGTCGATAATTCCTATGGTCGACCACGGCCGCGGCTGCGCCTGTCGATCGATGAGGACAAGCTCGAATATTTCGGCGTCGAGCAGAAGGATGTCTATGACACGATCCAAATGCTCTTCAGTGGTATACCGATCGGCTATTCGCATCGCGGCGAAGAGCGCAATCCGATCGAGATCTCCGTGCGCTTGCCGAAACATGACCTCTCCTGGTCTCAGGCGCTCGCCGCGACGCCGATCCCGGCCAATACTTTGCCCGGTAACAAGACGATCGTCGAGTTGGGTGATGTCGTCCGCGCGAGAATGGAAGAAGGTTCGCCGGTGATCTTCCGGCGTGACGGCCATTTCGCCGATATGGTGACGGCGGAGCTGGCCGGCGCCTATGAAGCGCCGATCTATGGCATGCTCGATGTCGACAAGAAAATCGAGGCGCATGATTGGGGCAAGCTCCAAAAGCCGACGATCAGCTTTCATGGTCAGCCGCTCGACGAGTCGAAGCCGTCGCTTCTATGGGATGGGGAATGGGAGATCACTTACGTGACCTTCCGCGATATGGGTGCGGCCTTTGCTGTCGCCATAATCGGCATTTATATTCTCGTCGTCGGTCAGTTCGGCAGCTTCAAAGTGCCGCTCGTGATCCTGACGCCGATCCCGCTGACCTTGATAGGCATATTGCTCGGTCATTGGCTGTTCCATGCGCCTTTCACCGCGACTTCGATGATCGGCTTTATCGCGCTCGCCGGCATCATCGTGCGCAATTCGATCCTGCTCGTCGATTTCATCCGGCATCGCCATGCCGAGGGGCGAGATCTGAGAGAAGTGCTGCTCGAGGCCGGTGCCGTGCGCTTCAAGCCGATCCTCTTGACCGCGCTCGCGGCGATGATCGGTGCTGCGACCATATTGGTCGATCCGATCTTCCAGGGGCTGGCGATCTCGCTGCTGTTCGGCCTCGCCTCCTCCACCGCGCTGACTTTGCTCGTGATCCCGGCGATCTATGTCGTCCTGCGCGCCGGGAAGAAGCCAACGCCGGTCGTGGAATGAAAAAGGCACCCAGCTAGAGACGGGCACGCATTCATGCCTAAATTCGTTCAACCAGCATTCAGCTTGCGCGGAATGTGATAGGCTGTCGATGTTTCCAGCGACAGGGATCCCGCATGCGCGCCGTACAGAAATCAATTTTTGGGCTGGTCTTGAGCCTATTGGCGATCCTCTCCCTTGCCGGCATGTCCGTTCATGCTCAGGCACAGGGCGAGAAGAGGCTGGCCCTTGTCATCGGCAATGCCGACTATCAAAGAGACCCGCTCGCAACCTCGGCGAATGATGCCGGGCTGATCGCCCAGACCTTGCAGGCCGCCGGTTTCGATGTCGTCGGGGCCCGCGATCTCGACGGCGATTCACTCCGCAAGGCGCTGCGCGACTTTCTCGACAAGGCGCAGCAGGCCGGGCCTGATACGGTCGCTTTCATCTATCTCGCCGGTTATGGCTTGCAGTTCGCCGGCGATAATTATTTCGTACCGATCGATGCCAAGATCGATACAGCAACTGCCGTGCCGATCGAAGCCGTGCGGATTGGCGACTATATGCGCCAGCTTGCGACGCTGCGTTTGAAGGCGGGCATCATCGTCCTTGATGCGGCGCGCAACAATCCGTTCGCCAAGAGCGGCGCGCCACTTGCCGGCGGCCTTGCCCTCGTCGAGCCGGAGCCGAGGACCCTGCTCGCTTTCAATGCGGCGCCGGGCACTGTGGCGCCGCCGGAGCAAGGCCCCTATGGCGCCTATGCCCATGCGCTGGCGGAGATGATCCGCGAAGGCGGCCTGCGGCTCAACGACGTCTTCGACCGCGTGCGGCTGCGCGTCAATGAAATGACGAAGGGTGCGGAAGTGCCTTGGAATCAATCCCGGGTCCAGGCACCTTTCGTCTTTTTCGAGCGGGCGCGAGAGGCGGGCGTACGGGCGCCGAGCACCGAGGCAGTGGAACTGCGTACGCGGCCGATCAGGGAGCTGAGCGCGCGTGATGCCTATCTCGCCGCCCTCGACCGCGACACTTTGGTCGCCTATGAGGCATTTCTCGCTGTCTACCCGCGAGATCCGATGGCACCACGCGTGCGGGCCATCATCGCCGTTCGCCGCGAGGAGCTGACTTGGCGCCGGACTGTGCGCGTCGATACGCCAAGAGCCTATTGGTCCTATCTGCGTCGCTATCCGCGCGGGCCGCACCGGGCCGATGCGGAGCGGCGTCTCAGCGAGCTTGCCGCTGCCGCCGAGCCGCCGCCGTCTTTCATGGTCATGGACTATGACGTGCCGCCGCCACCGCCGGCTGAGATCATTTATATCGACCGGCCTGTGATCTATTTTGGCGATCCGGATTTCGATTTCGAGCCGCCGCCGCCACCGCCGGTGTATTTCCTTCCGCCGCCGCCGCCCGACTTCGTCGTGCTGCTGCCGCCACCGTTGCCGGTCGCCGTCTTCGTCTTGCCGGTGCCGGTCTTCGTTCCTATGGCCAAGGTGGTCTATCCGCCGCCCTATATCGTGCCGCCGCCGCACAATATCTTTTATGAACAAGCCTATCAGAGAACCGACGGTAGGGGCGTTCTGGGCGCGGCCGGCGTCGCCGCCTTCCGCGAACCGCAGGCGCCGCTGCATGTGCCTCTCGCCGCGGCAGCGGCCGGTGCCGCAGCTGGGGCAGCGGCTGCGCATATCTTGCTGCCGCCTTCGATCGCCCGTAAGGCCAGCACGATGGGCCACCAGCCTCCTCTCGGCGGTACGCCGGGGCAACCTGCTCCCGGTCCCGGTCAACCTGTTGTGCCTGGGATTGGGAAGGGTCAGCCTCTGCCTGTCCCGCATGGTCCGGTGGCGCCGCTCCCAGGCAAAGCCGGTCAGCCCCTGCCGCTGGGTCTGAAGCCGGGGCAACCCGGTCAACCTCTTCCGGGAATCGGAAAGGGTCAGCCTCTGCCTGTCCCGCATGGTCCGGTGGCGCCGCTCCCAGGCAAAGCCGGTCAGCCCCTGCCGCTGGGTCTGAAG
>DAIESR010000310.1 GCA_027346205.1 Beijerinckiaceae bacterium | reverse complement strand
GGTGCTCTTGGCGACCGGCGTTGCCTTATCCACCATTTTTGTTTCTACGTTCTTCGCCTCTGCCGCCTTCACCTCAGGACCTTTCACCTCTTCGATGACAGGCTGCGGTTTATTCGAAGCTGCCATCAGTTTTTGGATTTGCGGCCTTTCGGCCGGGAGCTTTTCAGCCTCCATCTGAACCGTCCCGCCCTTGGTTGCGGCGGGAACGGTGGAGTTGGCGACCGGAGCCGCCACTGTCTTCTTCGGAAGTTTCTGAATCACTGTTTGATGTTCTTGGGCCTCGATGGTTTTTGTAACCGCTTGGGTTTTAATAACAGCTTGGCCTTTGGTCGGCTGCGGGGCTGGGAGCCGCTCTGCCAAGGGCCGCAATGCAAGCCGCACCTCGGGATGCGCGGCGAGCTTTGTCGCCGCCTTTTTAGCGACGGCTGCGATTTGCTCCCTGGTCGCCGCCTCACCCCGCGCCGCTTCGCGGCTTGTCGTCTTGGAGCGCCGAGATTCGGTCGCGATGCTTGTTTTGGCGGGGACCATCCGCGGCGCCGCAGTCACTCCGGCTTTCGTCTTTGCGAGAGTCGTAGCCTTGACTTGCTTCGTCTGGGCGCTGCGGACCGGGCTGGTCTTGCGCTTGGCTGACGCCATCTTTTGAGCCGGTGCTGCTTTCGTCGTGCTGCGCGTCGTCTTGCGGACTGCGGCCTTCGCCGCCGGCTTCACTTTAGGCGCAGCCTTTGCTTTCTCGGTACGCACGCGACCGGTCTTGGCCCCGCGCGCCTTGACGGTGCTGGCTTTAGCCGCACTTCTTGCCTTAGCCGTATTGGCCTTGACCACATTTGCCTTGCCTGCACGCGCCGCACTTGTCCGAGCCGGCTTAACCACGGCTTTCGTCTTCTGGGCCGCCGTGTGTTTGGTTGCGGTTGCGGTTTTCGGACGCGCCGACGTGGCACGCGAGGCGGTCGCGCGGGCCTTTTTCTGGCTCGGCTCAGCGCCGCGTTTCGCGGTTCTCCCGCGTCCGGCGGCCGATTTCGCGGATTCAGCCTTGGTTTGGGCTGCCTTGGCTTTCGGCGATTTTGTGATCTTTTTGACGGAGGACATACGCGGCGCACTCCAATTTGGCTCCGCTTTGGAGACGGAGCACAGTGGCAACGGCGGGATCGGTTCCGACCGTTCTCAAAAAGCCGACGTCCGCCCTCGCCAGGACGGACAAGGCTCAAGCCTCACAGGAAGATCATCCGCATGCGGAGGCCTGGACGCGCGCCTCAACCCGCCGGTGGCTCAAGGATGAACCACCGTCTCGGAAGCTTCGGCCCAGCGACGAAGGCAAGTTCCGGATGACCGAAATTTAGCCAGAAATTAAACTAGCATGAATGCGCGAGAAAATCAAAAAACCTGCAAAATCATGCTGGCGACATCGCCGCACAGGCTGCCGCTCCGCTTCCGCCCGCGATTTTACTGCGTCTCAGTCTCCGGCGCCGGGCTCGCGCGAAAAGAAGGCTTCGAGCTTCCCCGGCTTACCATCGAACTCCTTGGCCGTCGGATCATGCGGGCGCTTATGTGAGATGTTTGGCCAGGTTTTGGCCATCTCCTTATTGAGCTTGAGCCAATCGCCGAGGCCTTTCTGAGTGTCCGGCTTGATCGCCCCGGCGGGGCATTCCGGCTCGCAGACACCGCAGTCGATACACTCGTCCGGGTGGATCACGAGCATATTCTCGCCCTCATAGAAGCAATCCACCGGGCAGACTTCCACGCAATCCGTGTATTTGCACTTGATGCAATTCTCGACGACGACGTAAGTCATAATGCTCCTCCGGGCCGGTCCTGTCCGCGCCACGACTGCTTGGCCATGACCGCTTATCCTGGGGCGTTTTGCTAGCGCCTTTGCTACGGTTAGGCAAGGGATCGCGCAGCCGATGCGTGCTGAAGCTCAACTCCCCAGCTTGTCGCCCGCATTCAGATCTTCAAAGAGCAGGCGCGCCTCGTTGAAGGGGCCTCGCCGTGTCCCGATGCCGACGATCCGCAGGACGGCGACGCGGCCTTCCAGTGCGACCGTCAGGACGTCGCCAAGCCCGACGGCTTTGGCTGGCGTCTCGATGCGCTGGGCGTTGACGCGCACATGGCCATCCAAAATGAGCTTCGCTGCCAAAGTCCGTGTTTTGACGACCCTAGCGAACCAAAGCCATTTATCCAGCCGCTGCTTGTCGGCCATACCCCCTCGACGCGCATGCCCATCGACCTGAACGAGCAAGCCGGATCTGCCGATCTCGAGGCTTTGATCGATGGCGTGCTGCTTCTACAAGATATGATCATGGCGACCGGAAACAAGGCAAAAAATCGAGGGTTGTCACACCGGGCTTTAATGCCCAGCCTTGGGCGCTCCGGTGGCCCTGCCGCACAGGCCGTGCGCCTGTGTCGAATGCAAATCCTGTTTCTCGGCGTGGCGGGGGTGTGCCTGTCAATCCGAGTTTCGGTTGCTTGCCAAGCTTCCTTGGTCCCTGGTTCAAATTGTTCACGTTCAATGTGCGTGTACTTGATTTGCCCTAGCTCCACCGGCCACGCTAGAGCGGTTTATTCTCGACCACATGGAATCATCCGGTCGAGAGGAAACCTTTGAAAATCAATATGCCGGTGCCGGTTCTCGTCAATGAGACATCGGATATATCCGATGTCTCAAATAATGGAAAAGTCGATCAACTTTTCCGGAACAAGCTCAAAGCCATAGAATGGCTGAATGCGATTTCCACAGCCGACCATAAGGATACGCATGCCCGCCGAGAAATTCACCGAACCCGCCATGCGCGCCATCGCCGGCCTCGGTGCGCTTTTGTTTTTCGCGGCATGTCTCGGTTTGGCTTTCGGAGGGCATTTTCCCAGCGCGCCGCTTGTCGCGGGACTTTTCGCTGCAATCGCCCTGGTCTTGGCGCAAGCGAGCCTGACGGGACAGCTCGCGACGCCTATTGAATTTTTTACCGATGCGGCGGCGATCACCGCTATTGCCGCGGCCCGCGACCCTGCCATGGCTGTCTGGCAGATTCCGGCGCATTGGAGCGAAATGCTACAGCTTTCGACCTCCGGCACCGCCATTGCTGGTTGGCTCTATCTCGTCAGCGCTCTCGCCTTCCTGACGCGCGAGAACCGGCATCTCGCCTGGCACGAATCGCTGTCGCTATTGCTGATCCCTGTTCTCTTCAATCTCCTCCTGATGCTCGGCGCCGAGCCACTGCTGCGCCAGCTCGGAGAATGGGCCAGCTCCCACATGCTGAGCGGGCAGGGCGCCGTGACGGTGGGCCGCGTGCTCGTCCTCTTCGCTTTTGTGGAATTGCTCGTCGGCGCGCTCGGCTTCTTGATCACCGGACGTTTCTCGCGCGACAGGCGGCTGCATCTCGTCCTTGGAGCCTGTTCGGTTCTCGCCGTGCTGAGCGTGCATTTCGCCGAGGTGCCGCAGCTATTGGGCCATGCGCCATGGTTGGCGCAGGCGGCAGCGGCCCTCGTCGGTGCGGCGCTCGCGCAATCTGGCCTTTGGGCTTTCATCTATGTCGCGACGGGCGTTGCGATCGAGGCTGTCGCCGGCCGGCCGCCGACCTATGCCGCGGCGCGCTTGCATTGGAAAAAAGGCTTCACCAAAGGCGCGGTCTTCGGCGCCGTGTTTGCCGCCCTTGTGCTGCTTTGGGGGCTTTTGCTAGCCTTTGCACCGCACCTGCCGGCGGGGCTCGCCGGCCAGGCCGTTCTCGCGCCTTTGGCTGGTGCTTTGGTCTTTCCCTTCCTTGCGACGTTGGTCGGGAGCGCCGACGAGACGCCGCCTTTCTTTGGTCGCCTCGCCGCGAGCTATCGCTCGCCCGTACCTTATCTGCGTGGCGTCATTTGCGGCATCGGGGTTTTTCTCGCTCTCATCCTCGATTTGCCGCATCGCGACGGGCTCACGCGCTTTGCCATTGCCTTCGCCATTGGCGGTCTCGCTTATGGCGGCATCGACCTCGTCTTCGATACCTTCCGCATCGCTGAAACGCGGCGGCATAAGCTGGCGAATTGGCACGTCTATGCGCTCGGCTTTGTTCTCGGCGGCTTCGTCGGCGGCGCGCTCGGCTGGTATTTCGACCAACCGCAGATCGATGTGGTCGCTGCTAAATTTCGCGCCTATGCGGATCTCTCCTATGCGGCGAGCGGTCGGCCCACCGATCATTATGTGATCTACCCGCTGTTCAGCAAATGGGGTGTCATCGATCTCGGCCATGTCGATGGTGGCATCAAGCTCTTCTTCACCGAGTCTTTGTCGGGTGTCATCAACTGGTCTTTGGCGGCGACTTTGTTCGGCATTAATTTCGTCGTCCTCGCTGCTTTGATCGAGCGCAGCCTGCGCCCGTTGCGCCAACTCCTGAGCCAGGAGGGAATCGACGGACTTGTTGTTCAGACCGTCCGAGTCCTGCGCTGGGGCCTCTGGATGGCGCCAGTCATCTTCACCTTCTTGAAGATGTCACCGACGCCCACCTGGTATAATCAGGATGGTGCCATCCGTTCGATCGCGGCGACGATGAACGCCATATTCCTGCCGGCGCATGACTTTCGCGCCTGGAGCCTCGTCGTCTTCACCGGCCTTCTCGCCTATGATTGGCTGCGCATCCTCATTTGGTTCGATCATATGGGGTTGCGGGTCGCTACCTTGGTCAATCTGACCTTTCTCGGCGGTGACAAGGCGGATGAAGCGGCGGCGCGAGTCGCCGGCCACGCATCGCCCACGCATTTCATGCCGGAGGGCATCCGCCGTTTCGCGACCTGGATGCCGCTTCTCATCCCCTTTTACATTCCGCGCGGCGCGGAATGGGACAAGGCCTGGAGCGGCGCAGAGACGCTGCGCAACATGCCGACGCCGGGAGAGGTCACAGGGCTTGTCGGCGCTTATGCGATCGCCGGGCTTTGGGCTATCGGCGTCGGGGTGCTCGTCGCGCAGCATTGGATGAGGCTGCGCGCATCGCCCGATGCACGCATGCCGGGCGTGCCGCGCGCGCTGAACGAGGGGCGGACGCGCTTCAATCTTTCGAACGGTGCCATCGGACTGCAGCTTCTTGCTGACGGCCGCGGCTATCGCCACATCCATGAGACGGCGCGCCCGGGCGCGCCGATCGATTTGACGTCACGGCCGACCGACGCCTTGCAGGTCCGGGGCTTATTCTTCTATATCCGTGATCTCGACACGGATTTCGTGTTCAGCCTCGGCTATGAGCC
>DAIESR010000282.1 GCA_027346205.1 Beijerinckiaceae bacterium | reverse complement strand
TGCTCCAATCCGCCGCCGTCCGTCACCTTGTCGTCGGGCGAATAGGGTGCAACGAAGAAGCTCAGCTTTTCCGAAAAGACGCCCGGACTCAGGAAAGCATCGAAGAGATAGCGAGGATTTTTGATCGCATAGCCGGTCTCTTCATGCACTTCCATGACGATGCGAGTCGCTGCATCGAGCCCTTCGAGTTTGCCGGCGCAGACTTCGATCAATTCGTCGCGCCCGTCGGCGAGATAGGCTGCGAGCCGAAATTGGCGCACCAGTAGCACGCGGCCGCGAGCCGGATCATAAAGCAAGATCGCGGCACCATTGCCCGAGTCATAGACGTCGCGGGTGATCTCCTGAAGCTTCGCATCGAAGCGTTGACGCCTCAATGTCACCCTTTGCAGAAGCCCGTAGCTGCGTGAAAGCACTTCGCGGCCAAGAATTTTAATGGTTTCGTCCATGTTCAGTCCAGACGCTCGCTTGTCAGAGATGCGCTGTCGCATCGGTGCGGGGCATCAATAGCCGAATTGCTAGCGCAAGATCCGCTCATCGAGCGAATGGCCGGGGTCATGCAAGATGATGAGGTCGGTCGCATGATCCATGGCGATCTCGACTTTCACGACCTCCTTCAATTCGAAATGATCGGCGACGGCGGAGACCGGCCTTTTATGCGGCTCAAGAATGTCGAGCGTCACATGGGCGGTGTCCGGCAGCAGCGCGCCGCGCCAGCGCCGTGGCCGGAAAGCGGAAATCGGCGTCAAGGCCATGAGCGGCGCATCGAGTGGTAAGATTGGCCCGTCGACCGAGAGATTATAGGCGGTCGAGCCGGCCGGTGTCGCGACCAGTAGCCCGTCGGCGACCAGTTCCGCGAGCCGCTCCTTGCCATCGATTGAGATTTTGATCTTGGCCGCTTGATAGGATTGGCGGAGAACCGAGACTTCATTGATGGCACGCGCCTTGGCGACCTCACCGCGAACGTCGGTTGCCGCCATCAAAAGAGGATGAATGATTGAGGGTTGCGCTTCCTCGATGCGCCGCTCCAGGTCGTCCTCGCGAAATTCATTCATCAGAAAGCCGACCGAGCCGCGATTCATGCCATAGATTGGCTTTTGCGTATCCATGAAGCGATGCAAGGTCTGGAGCATGAGGCCGTCGCCGCCGAGGGCGACGATCACATCCGCCACTGCCGGATCGCAATTGCCATAGGCGTGGATGAGACGAATGCGCGCGGCTTCTGCTTCTGGCGTGCCGGCGGACAGAAAGGCAATGCGCGTCATCCCGGATTTCCCGGCTCGCTCACCTGCTGGCACGAGCATTAGAGAGTTTTGCAAGATCAGAGCTGGAACTCGCCGGGCTTGATCCGGGGATTGACCCGGATCAAGCCCGGCGGCGATGAGCACCGTGGTGGGTCTTGGTCCAGCAGCGCAGATATAGCACGCGAGGACAGGGCCATGTCCATGCCATGACGACAAATATGGTATACTTAAAATAAGATAAGGCTCTGATTGGCGGTTCACCCACATAAAGGCGTGGTCTAACCGCGTGAGCAAAGACGCTGATCATCCAGCACTTTCATAATCGACATTATATCGCTGATTAACTCATCTTTATCGCGCCAGAACCGTCCGTTCCCGCGAATAATGTAAAGCTCGGATGTCGTGTCGGGCCGCGCATCGGCGAGTCGGGATTTCAGGCTGGCGCATGATTTGCTTTTCTTTCGGCATGGCCGAGCAAGGAAAAATGGTTTTTAGCGCCATCCCGGATATCACTCCGGAGAGGATGGCGTCATTGCGCGAGCGTCTGCTCAAATTTCTCATCGGGACGGGGGCCCCGCCGGACTATGCAGTCCAGGCTGCCAAGATCGAGCAGGAGCTTGGCATGTCTCGCGACGAAATGAGGGCGGTGCATATGAAGATCCTTACGGAGGGTCTTGTCGCCGAGCGCGCACGCATGGGTCATATCGGGCTCAGCGAGCGCGGGCAGTTCGTCGCGCGCCAGCTCGTCGATCCGCAGCCGTCGGATGACGAAGACTGAGGCTTCCTCACATCTATTGCCGGGCTCATTGATCGGCTGTGGCTTCGATCTCGACTTTTTGCAACAGCATTGCCGGGTCTTTGAGGAGGGCGACGTCGAGCGCACCGATTCCATCCGGTGCCGTCATGGCGAGCCGGAAGGTCTTCGGCTCCGCAATGAATTTGGTAAGAGCCGCGGAAATCGTAGTGGTCGCGGGCCCATTGCCGAGCAGTGCGGGCAGGGCGGATGTTGCCGCATCGGTGAGTTTCTTGCGGACTTCGGCCGGTGACGTGCCGGCTTTCTTGGCTGCTGCGGCGACGAGCCTCTCGAAAAGGCCCGTATTTTCAACTTTGACCTCGATATGGCGCAGGAGAAGGCTGAGCAGGCCCATCTCCATATCTGCCTGATTCGATGAGAACAGCGCTTTCGCGACATGGTCGAAATGGGCGGAAACTCGAACCGATCCCATGTCGACACCGCTCACCGATAGGGCGTCGAGGCCGAATTCTCGGTTATCCTTGGCGAAATGAGCCTCGAGCCGGCTCGAAAGATCGAGTTTGCCATAGCCGAGCGTCGCGATTTGGGACCAATCACCAGCTTTGATCCCATCGACGTCGAAAACGAAGTGATCGAAGGTCGCCGTCATGTGGGTCGGAACCCCCTCGATCATATTGCTGCTCGCCAATTCCAAATGTTTGAGCACGAAATGCGTCGGCCTATCGCCGAGAGCCCGCAGCGCGCTTATGCCCGCGAGATCGATGTCCAGCGCATCGGCGGTGATTTTTTGATGGTCGGCCAGCGCGGTGGCATCGGCTTGTGGCGCCACGAGATCGAGCCCATGCCAATTGAGGCGGCCGATTTTTACCGTCGCACCTTCCGCTTTGACGGTGAAATTTTCAAAGCCTGCCTCGGCGATTTTCGCTGCGATCAATCGGGTCAGGAAACCGTGGCCAATTCTGCCGGTCCATGGCGTCGTTCCGGTCTTCGTCACATAGCGCAGATCGGTGAATTCGAGCGAACCAATGTCGAATCCGTCCAAAAAGCTTGTCATGGCGGTGGCGCGTTCGGCCGCGCTGCGGCCCATCGTCGGTTTGTCGCTGGGTTTCGCACGCACGCGGGAGGCGCCGGCTTTGACGTCCTTGATCGCCACGGTTCCGAAGCCCATCTCGCTCTGCGTCTTCGCGGCGGAAATCTTCACCCCCTCGACGGTCAGACTGTCGCAAAGCTTTTGCTGAGACTGCGTCTTGGTGGTGGAGCCCGCCACCAGTGCGGCTGCTTGGACGAGATCAAGGCCAGTCAGGCGCATAGGGCCGAAAGCGGTCTGCATTTCCGCCGTGTCGGGCGAATTGGTGACGATGCTCGTCGCACCGATCACTACGAGACCAGCGTGGCCTTGCACGAGATCGTCCATGGCGATGTCGCGAAACACGATTTTTTCGTCATTGGTCTCGCCTGCCATTTTGTCTTGCGCCGCCGCTTTGCTCCTGAGCACGATCTCGGAAATGGCGACATGGGCCGCGGATAGTTTGGCGAGCCGCTCGGCGGGCGAGCCTGGCGCATGCATATCGAACAGAGCGGTGAGATCTGCCTTGGTGAGG
>DAIESR010000275.1 GCA_027346205.1 Beijerinckiaceae bacterium | reverse complement strand
AACCCATAGCCATATTTTGCGCCAGCCTGGATATTCGTCGCAAAATTGCCGGGATCGATATAGGCGATCGAAGCGATCACCGCCGGCCCCATCATCGGCAGCATGGCGCGCAGCCCGCGGCGACGGCCTTCGAGCACCTCGTGAATCGCGCGCTGGGTCCGATTCCGACCTCTGCTGATCTGGCCCGCCTGTGTGACGATATCCGTCATCCCGCTTTTCCCTTTGCACCGCTGCGTCGGCGAGGAGATGTCTTGCGTACCAAGCTCCCTTAGGTTGACTATACCCTAAAATGTAGTCGAGGCTACAAAAAAGCAACCAATTTGGCATTGACTCAAGGTGACAATTTCGAATTACGATTGAAGAAGCGGTCCTGGGCCGAGAAACGGGAGCCCGATGGTCACGAAAAACGCGATGCCGACACCGCTTTGCGGTGAGCTTCCGGCGGAGGCTGTACAAGCCGCGAGGTTCGAAAAGGCACGTTCCGCGCAGGCCTCGGCGGTGCTTGAGGATTATGTCGAGCTGATCGACGATCTTCTGACGTCGCAAGGGGAGGCGCGGCCGACCGATATCGCGCGCCGGCTCGGGGTGTCGCATGCCACGGCGATCAAGAGCATCGGCCGGTTGAAGCGCGAAGGCTTGGCGACATCGAAGCTCTATCGCGGCGTGTTTCTTACGCCGCGTGGGCTTGATCTCGCTGCGCGTGTCCGCGCTCGCCATCGCTTGGTCGTTGATCTCCTCGTTGCGGTCGGCGTGCCGCCACATTGCGCCGAACTCGACGCCGAGGGTATCGAACACCATGTATCGGATACGGCTCTAGCTGCTTTCGCGCGGTTTCTCGGTCATGAACGGCCCACCGACGATGGCGCCGAGGTAGAATGAGCCGCGCGAGATGCGCTACACCGGACGCGTCACCAGCATATCTCGCAAGACTCCTGGCTTGTCGGCAAGATGCGTTACGGCAAGACCCGCATTAGCGAGAGCTCATCAAATTGAGCGAGCCGACGCGCTTGATGCGCGGTCGTGGACGCTTCTTATCGGTGCACTTCAGCCTGTCCGTACGACCCGGTTCCAGTCGGGAACCGAAGGGTACGTTATTCGTTTTCCGCAGGCTTGGTTGCTGCATTTTACGTTATGAAAATTGTGATAATTGCGCCACAGCCCGAATACATCTGCGCTAAGTCTTACACGACGAAGCAGAAAGTCGCTTTTCAGCCATAAAGGACACGCTAATTTGACAGCGATTAGTAGATAACTTTCGGAGTCAGCAATAAGTCTGCCGGAAGAGGGTATGAGTAGTTGGAGTCGGTCGCCCGCTTCCCCGCGTGGCACAGAAGAATGTCCCATCTTGGGCCATCTAATTTTGTGAGTGAGCGGGGTCGGACCATGAGCGCACCTGTATTCGCCCAGCATGATAGTCTCGGCAGCCCGTCTGTCAGCGCAGTCCCGTCCAATGGTTTTCGTCTCTATGACGTCCCTGGCCGGCCGGACGCGTCGTTGCGGGCTCACCTGCGCTCGACTATGTGCGGTGAAGGAGAAGCGGGTCGCAGCATGGCAATGGGCTGCGAGCACTGGCTCGGCGCGCTCTACACCTGGTCTGGCGGATCAGCCGGGACGCTGTATGATGCGAATGCGTAGACACGAGCTTCTTCTTGTCCTCGCGGGGCTTGCGGCGGCCACCATTGGTGGGCTTGGCGGCGGCTCCGAGGCTATGGCTTTTGATGGCAGTGCGGAGGTGGCTGCTGGCAGCAAAGTGCCTTTGCCGATTTTCAAAAATCCGCAGGCCGCGCTTCGCGCAGGCCTTGAAGACTTCAAGAGTGGCGACGCGCGCTCGGCGATCGAGGCCTTGAAATATGCGGCTGCGGGTGGCGAATCTCTGGCGCGCTGGAAGCTTGCGAAAATGTATGCGGATGGCGATGGCGTTCCGCAAGACGATATCAAGGCCTATCAATATTTCTCGCAGATCGT
>DAIESR010000217.1 GCA_027346205.1 Beijerinckiaceae bacterium | reverse complement strand
AGCAGCCAGATCGACTTCATCCTCGAATTGGCCGCCGCCGGGCTCGGCGTCGCCTTTCTGCCGCGGATGATCGTCGAGCAGCGCAGCCATCTCGCCGCCGCCCGCCTGCTCCTCGATGAGCCGCAGACCGAATGGCATCTCGCCTTGATCTGGCGGCGCGGCGCCTTTCTGCCCCATGCCGCGCAAGCCTGGCTCGATCTCGCGCGGGAAATGGGGAATAAATGAGGGTGGCGCAGAGCCGCGCTACCGTCCTCCAGTCAAGGCGTCGCGATAAAGCTCGGGCTTGAAGCCAATCAACCGGCGCGCGCCGAGATCGAGGACCGGCCGCTTGATCATTGAGGGCTGCGCCAGCATCAGCTTGATCGCTTTGCCAACATCGAGATTCTCTTTGTCAGCGTCAGGCAGCTTGCGGAATGTCGTGCCGGAACGGTTGAGCACAACCTCCCAGCCGAACTCCTGACACCAGGCCGCCAATCGCTCCGGATCAGCACCCTCGATCTTATAATCGTGGAAGACATAAGCAACGCCCTGCGCGTCGAGCCAATCACGCGCCTTCTTGACGGTGCTGCACGCCTTGATGCCATAAACGGCGATGGTCATTTCGGTCCCTCATAAATAATCCTGCTTGTCGAAGATAGAATAGCACAGGCAGCTTGCCGAAGAAGCACGGCTCCGCAGCCTACTCAACATGCTGGACGTCTTATGATATGAGCCCGCAGCGTGATCATGGGGAGAGACATTATGGCGGTGCGGCCGATTTTGAGATTTCCGAATCCGGCCTTGCGACTACCCGCCGCGCGGGTCGATATCTTCGACAAGGATTTGCAGGAGCTTGCGACGGATCTCTTGGAGACGATGCAGGCCGCGAAAGGAATCGGCATCACCGCGCCGCATATCGGCATCTTGAAGCAGGTCGCCGTGATTCAATTGTCGGAGACGGACCCAGTCCAAACCTATGTCAACCCGCAAGTGGTCTGGGCGTCTACGGAGATGCAAAGCTACAAGGAAGGCAGCGTCTCCATGCAGGACGTCGTGGACGATATCGAGCGCCCTGCCCGCGTGCGCGTAAGCTATCAGGATCTCTCAGGCGCTGAACATGTCGAAGAGGCCGATGCCCTGCTCTCCGTCTGTCTGCAGCACGAAATCGATCAATTGGACGGGATCTTCTGGCTCGACAAGCTTTCTCGTCTGCGGCGCGATCGGGTAATCAAGCGCTATGAAAAAGTGCGGCGTCTCACGCAGGCGGCGGGGTGAATGCTGGCCCCCCCTCACTGAGGCGACGATGTCGATGCGCCAAAGCGCTTGGCAAACCAATCGCGCAACATCTGTTTCTCGGGATTTACAGGCTCATCATTTTCACTCGCCGCATGTGCTGCTGGGTTGGCCAGATAATTGATATCGGAGATCGTTTCGCGATCCTGCAAAATCGTCTTGCCGTCCTGCCGCAAGACATATTGGACTTCCAATTGCAGCGGCTGAACATCTGCGCTCGGGCCGTGGTTTTCGCCCTTCGGAAGCGGGGGCTGGATCGGCAGGGGCGCGACACGATCCATATCGAGGACTTTGACCATCAGAACTGCCCGGGGCATGAGGTAACGTGCGCCAAGCTCCACCAGCGTGTTCCGGACTTCAGTCAGCGTCGCCTCCCGCTTCCCCTGCGACTTACCGGCCAAATCCGAATACCTAAACGAGTTGATGAAGGTCACTTGGACTTCGGCCTCTGCCATATTCACCGACAGAATGGCTGATAGGAGCGCAATCGAGATCGTTGCGAAGTGCCGCACAGAGCTGCCTTGCCTGAAAATGGCCACATGGCCAGCGTCGCAGATACGGAAAGCTTCCATCGCGGAAGCCATATGCTATTCAGCGTACGATCTGATTAAGGAGCGGCAATGGACAGGCGGGAAAAATTCGTCGCTTCGCCCATCCTCATGTCGACTCTGAAACGGCTCTCTGCTGAAGGACAGATTCGGCCGCTCCTGGCAAATCAACTATGCAGGATCGCCAAATCTGATGGTCGGCATCGCCAAGGCCTGGACGTGAATAAATGAAAACGAAGAAAGCGGTGATATGAACATGGAGCGCAAGGACTTGGGTGAATTGACGGATATCGCCGCCGTCGCCGCGCTGCTCACCGTCGACGGGCTGAGCGTTGTCGACGTCGGTTGCGGTCCCGGCAAAGTGACTCGCGAGCTTTGCGCGTTAAGGGCGACCGTATTGGGAGCGGAACCAGATCCGATCCAGGCCAAGAAGAACCGCGATGCGCCGCCGCAAGCAGGCCTCACCTTCATCGAAGCCGGGGCCGAAAATCTCCCCGTCGAATCAAGCTCCGTCGACGGCGTCTTTTTCTTCCGCTCACTCCATCATGTGCCGATTGGACGCAAGGAGGCAGCCCTGACGGAGGCAGCGCGCGTCCTGAAGCCGGACTCCGGCTTCCTCTGCGTCGTCGAGCCCGCGATGACCGGCACGCACTTCAAGGTCATGCGCCCATTCAACGACGAAACTCTGGTTCGTACCGAGGCTCAGGCAGCACTCGATATGGCCGCGACGCGCCTGTTCCGCAATGAAGAACGCTACCAATACGTCCAATTTCCGCGCTACGAGAATTTCGAGGCCATGGTCAGGCGGGTCA
>DAIESR010000216.1 GCA_027346205.1 Beijerinckiaceae bacterium | reverse complement strand
CCCGCTTGTCGGCTGCACCCGCAAAAGCGCCGCTTGCAAGCATTGCTATGCGGAAGCTCTTACCGCAGCCAATGCGCAGCCGGGCGGCTGGGGCCATGGCTTTGCCGACGCCTCCGGCTGGTCCGGCAAAATCGAATTGCGCGAGGATCGGCTTTCTCTGCCGCTCGGATGGGAAGAAAGCCGCCGCATTTTCGTCAATTCATTGTCCGATGTCTTCCATGAATCACTTGACAATGTGGTCATCGACCAAATCTTCGCGGTCATGGCGCTTGCGCCGCAGCATGTCTTTCTTGTGCTCACCAAGCGGCCGAAGACAGCGCAACCCTATATGGCCGACCCTGCGACACCGGGCCGAATCGCCAAAGCCATGGACGTGCTTGCGCCGGGCACGCCGCATGAGGCCCCCGCCTGGCCGCTGGCCAATGTCTGGCTTGGCGTGACGGCCGAGAATCAGAAGGAGGCGGATCGCCGCATTCCGCTTCTGCTCGAAACACCGGCGGCGCTGCGCTTCATCGCCGCCGAGCCTTTGCTGGAAAAGCTCGATCTCAAATTTGGTACCTGGCTCAAGCCCGCGGGTTCAGGCCCGAGGCTCGATTGGGTCGTGGCTGGTGGGGAGACTGGCGCGAAGGCGACCGCCTGTCATCCGGATTGGGCGCGCGCGCTGCGCGACCAATGTGCCGAGGCGGCCACGCCTTTCTTCTGGAATCAATGGGGTCAGCATATCCCGGAAGGCGCGGCGGAAGCGCAGCGTCTGCTCGACGGCGTGCCGCATGAGGCGCTGCCGGCGTAAAAGGCCGAAAAGGGACGGATAATCGCGTAGCCGCGATGCCTGCCGCCCCTCACCCGACCTCTCCCCGTTTCGCTATGCTCACGGGGAGAGGGGCGCTCACCAAGCCTTGCCGCCCATTTTGTGGCGCAAATGGACGTAGTCGTAGAGATCGCTCAGCATGAAATGGCGGATCTGCGGATCGCGCATATGGCTCACAGTGAATTCATCGCCGGCGAGATAGCGATGGGCGGTCTGGCGGAATTCCTGCGGCATCGACAGGTTGAAATCGGAGGCCTGCGCCAAAAGCCGACAGATCTGATCGAACAAGAGCCGATAGCGCTCGTCCTCCGGCTCCATATAGGCCGGCCCGAAATCCTTCTCGTATCGACCGAATAGATCGAGGTAATCTTCCATATCGGGTTTGTTCACGGCCATTGCCTCGGCTCGTTTCGCCTCATTGCCGGTGCCGGCTGTCCAGGTGACGCTGACGTCAGGCAAGTTGCGGGCCGAGAGGGCTCGCGACCGCGACAGATCAGCAGCGGCGGCAGATCAGATGGAGGGGTCTTTGCCGGCGTCTTCGGAAAGTGCCACCGGTGGCGTCACGCCGAGATGCGCCTCGAGGGCAAGAATGCGCTTCTCTAGCCGCTCGTTCTCGTCGCGTGCCTTGATCGCCATCGCCTTGACGGCTTCGAACTCCTCCCGGCTCACAATGTCCATGCTCGCCAGCAGGCGCTCCACCTGCGCTTTCGCCAGCGATTCGGCCTCGCGGCGGACGCCTTGGGCCATGTCGGCCGCATCGCTCATGAGACGCGAAAAATCCTCGAACATACGTCCACGGGTCTCCGGCATGCCGACCTCCTCGCACTTGTGCCCAATTGCCGTCGCTCAAGCATGTTCCGGAAAAGTTGATCGACTTTTCCGAATGAGAACATGCTCTATCTTTTAAAATAGAGCCGATCACGCGAATTGGATATCAGGGCTCTATGTCGCGCGTTTCTCAAGCCGCTGCAAGCAGAGCCCGGCAAGCTCTTTGTGGCCAGCTTTATAAGGTCGGCATGGCCAACTTGACGTGCCCTTGCCGGCATCGCATGACGGCCGGGTAAGGGCACGCGGCTCATCAGTTAGGATGCCATGTTTCTCCTGATTCCCTATCCTGTCATCAACCCGGTCCTGGTCAACATAGGGCCTTTCCCGATCCGCTGGTATGCTTTGGCCTATATCGCCGGGCTGATCCTCGGCTGGGCCTATGTGCGCCATCTCGTGAAGACGGAAAAGCTGTGGGGAAGCCTGCCTCGGCCGAGCCTCGCGAGCATCGACGATCTTCTCGTCTATGTCGCCTTCGGCGTCATTCTCGGCGGAAGGCTCGGCTATGTGCTCTTCTACAATTTGCCGCTCTATGTCGCGCATCCGCTGCAGATTTTTGCCCTATGGGAAGGCGGCATGTCGTTTCACGGCGGCCTTGCCGGCGCGGCGCTCGGCATCATTCTCTTCGCGCGCCGCGTGCAAGTGCCAGTTCTCAGCGTCATGGACATTGCCGCCGCCGCGGTGCCGATCGGCCTTTGCCTCGGCCGCATCGCCAATTTCATCAAGCCGGAACTCTGGGGACGACCCACAGACGTCCCATGGGCGATGATTTTCCCGGGCTCGGATGGACAACCGCGCCACCCGAGCCAACTTTATGAGGCGGGCCTCGAAGGCGTGGTTCTGTTTCTCGTTCTCGTGCTGGCGATCAGGTTCGGCGCGTTGCGCCGGCCTGGATTGACAACAGGGATTTTCGCCTTGGGCTATGGCATTGCCCGAATCATCTGCGAATTCTTCCGTCAGCCCGATCCGCAATTGGGCTATCTCTGGGACGGCGCGACCATGGGTCAGATTCTTTCGCTGCCGCTCATCGCCGCGGGCTTGGCCTTCATCGCCTTTGCGCTGCGCAGGCGAGAGGTCAAGGCATGATGGCGCAAGCCACGCATTTCGAAACCACGCCTCTCGGAGAGGAAATCTGCGCCATGATCGCGCAGGAGGGGCCGATGAGCCTGGAGCGCTTTATGACCCTCGCGCTGCTCCATGCGAAGCACGGCTATTACAAGGCTAAAGTGCCGATCGGTACCCGTGGCGATTTCATCACCGCGCCGGAAATCCATCAGATGTTCGGCGAATTGATCGGGCTTTGGGCCGCCGAAGTCTGGCATGCTTTGGGGGCGCCCACGCCGCTTCGGCTCGTCGAGCTGGGCCCCGGCCGGGGGACTCTCATGGCCGATATTCTGCGCGCCGCGCGCGTCGTCCCGGAGTTTTGCCGTGCGCTCGATGTGCATCTCGTCGAGGCGAGCGAGCGATTGATGGACGAGCAGCGCCGCAGGCTCGCCGCCGAAAATGCGCCCGTCGCTGTGCCGGTCACATGGCACAGCGACATAGAGAGCTTGCCCACCGGCCCGGCCATCATCATCGCCAATGAATTTTTCGATGCGCTTCCGGTGCGCCATTACATCAAGGGCAAGGGCGGCTGGCATGAGCGCCTCATCGGCCTCGATGCCGAGGGCCAGCTCTGCTTCGGCCTCGCGCCGGGGCCGGAAGCGGCACTTATGGCCGATGCGCAAGAAGGGCAGATTCTCGAAATCGGCATCATGGCGCAACGATCCATGAATCGGCTTGCCGACCATATCGCGACAGAGGGCGGCGCTCTGCTCGTCATCGATTACGGACATGTGAAGACACAAGCCGGCGAGACTTTACAGGCCGTGCGTGGCCACGACTATACGGACCCGCTGAGCGCACCCGGCGAGGTCGATCTTTCCGCGCATGTCGATTTCGCGGCACTCGGCAAAGCCGCGAGAACGGCCGGCGCCGATGTGCATGGGCCGATCACCCAAGGCACTTTTCTCGCCCGCCTCGGCATCGTCCAACGCGCCGAGGCTCTGAAGCGCAAGGCCGATGCGGCGCAGACAGCGGCGATCGATGCGGCGCTGGCGCGGCTCGCTCTGCCTGGGCCGATCGCAGGGCCGCAGGCGAGCATGGCCGATCTCTTCAAAGTGCTGGCCGTAACAATGCCCGGCCTGCCGCCGCCACCAGGCTTCGAAAATGATGCCGAGCGAGTTGGCTCATGATGGACCCAATTCACAGCGCAGCGCTATCGGGGCCAAACATCACGCATGGCTTCTTCACCCGCCAGGGCGGCGTGTCGCAGGGTCTTTATGCGTCGATGAATGGCGGAGTGGGCTCCAAGGATGATGGCGAAGCCGTCGCCGAGAATCGCCGCCGCATGGCCGCGCATCTGGGCGTCGCACATCTTTGCGTGCCCTATCAGATCCATTCACCCGATGCATTGATCGTCGAGGCGCCCTTTGCGCCGCAGGAACGCCCACAATGCGATGCGCTCGTGACGGCCGCGTGCGGAATCGGGCTCGGCGTCACAGGCGCCGATTGCGGCATCATCCTCTTCGCCGATGAAAATGCGCGCGTGATCGGAGCCGTTCATGCCGGTTGGAAAGGCGCGTTGACCGGCGTGCTCGAATCAACCCTCGCAACGATGGAACGGCTTGGCGCGCGGCGCGAAAATATCAAAGCCGCGCTCGGGCCGACGATCGGTCAGAAATCCTATGAAGTCGGGCCGGAGTTTTTCGAGCGCTTCCTCGGCGCGGACAAGGATTTTGCGCGCTTCTTCGCGCCCTCGTCGCGCGACGGACATTTTATGTTCGATCTGCCGGGCTTCATAGGCTTTCGCTTGAAGTGCGCGCGTATCGGCGCATTCGAAAATCTCGCGCTCGACACTTATGCGGATGAGGCGCGCTTCTTTTCCTATCGCCGCTCGGTGCATCGCAAGGAAGCGGATTACGGCCGCCTCGTCGCGGCGATCGCGCTGGTGTGAAGTGCGCAAAGGTGCGCGCACCACCGCGGAACCTAATCTGAGCAGGCCGGTTTAGAGGGCGCGCCCACAAACAACGACAGACCCATGATCGATCCACTTCTTCTCACCACGGCCTGCGTCTCCACCTTCAAAGGCGCGCTGGGGCTCACCAATGCCACTGGCTTCTTCTTCGAGCGCGACAGGCGGCTGTTTCTGGTGACGAGCCGGCATGTGATGATCGACGCGCCGAGCCAGCATTTCCCCGACCGGATCGAGATCGAGCTGCATATCGACCCCGACAATATGGCCAAGTCCACTGGCTTCTCGATTCCGCTCTATCAGGGCGACACGGCGATTTGGCGCCATGGCATGGACAGGGCTGGACAGATCGATGTGGCACTGATCGAGATCGATCGCGCCGCGCTGCCGCAGCCGACCGTCTATCGCGCCTTCACGCCCAAACATCTGCTCGATCCGAGCGAGCAGATCGACATTGGCAGCTCGCTTTTGGTGATTGGCCTTCCGCTCGGCTTTCACGACACGCTGCACCATCTGCCGGTGGCACGTCAGGCGGGGCTCGCCTCCTCCTTCGGCCTGCGCTTCCAGGGCGAAGGTTATTTCCTGACCGATGCGCGCACCCATCGCGGCATGAGCGGCGCGCCGGTGGTGATGCGCGTGTTCGGGAAAGACCAAGCGCTCGGCGACCTGCCCTGGACCTTGCTCGGCGTGCATTCGTC
>DAIESR010000215.1 GCA_027346205.1 Beijerinckiaceae bacterium | reverse complement strand
CATGGAAAAATCCTTTCACGCTCGCCGGGCGAGCGCTGCAAGATGAGAATGGGAAGCGACGCTTAGCGCGTCGCGAGAGTGATGAAGGGAGACTTCGTTGCGCTGCCCTTGAACGGCGTCAGCGGCGCATGCCACATCGGCTGGCCGTCGACGCGATAGGTGATGCGGAAGACCATCTCATCGGTCAGGAAGGCCGCGTGCATCGACGTTGCCGCCTGGACTCCACCCTTGTCCACCAATGTGTACTGGCTGACGTCGGCGAGCATGATGTCGCCTTCGGTGCCAAGCGTGGACGAATATTCCGTCGCGATGACAGGCCGACCGTAGAGGCTCGCATAGGGCGCCGCGGATAATCCGCCCGGCGGCAAATAGACAAGCTGGCCGCCGGTGCCAACCGCTTGATTCATCTGATTGAGCTGCGGCTCGATATCCTGATTGATCAGCCACACAGCATTCTTGCGCGAGCGAGACCAAAGACGCGACCACATATTGTCGATATTTTCCTTGACGATGGTCTTGGTCTTCTGACCCGTTTCTGTCGCGACGGACACTTTGGCGGGCGAATTCATAATGCCGAGTGGCATGCCCGCACCGCTGCCTTCGAAGATCCCGTCCTCGGTCATGAACATGACTTCTTCCGAGAAGGCCTGCGAAGCGATCGAATTCAATGCGACCGCGTCCTGCAAAAGCTCATCCGTGACATACATCAAGGAGAAGAGCTTCTTCAGATCGAACGAAATGATCCTGAATTTTGGCTTCGTCGCCGTTGGCTGCACGCCTTCACCGAGCCAATAGGAGCTGACGCCGCCCCAGCGGCTGCCAGTTGCTCGGCTCGTTTCGTCGACGCCCGGCATCTTCAGGCTGTTGGCATTCGCGCTGATCGGGATCTTGTTCACGCGCGAGAAGAGCTCGCCCATGTCATGCGCGAGCATGAAAATTGCCGTGGCAAAATCTGTCTGTACAAGGAAGCCGCCACCCGTCGGATCGACCTCACCGGCGCCGGTCGGTGCACGCACGAGGCGACTGTCAAAATCCTGCTGGCGGCTCAATGCATATCGTGCCATCGCCTGGAGCTGTTCGCCGAGTGAGCGAAAATGCTTCTGATTATCGACCGTAAAGCCGATATTGCTGCGAACCGCACGCACATAATCATCGAAGCTATTACGTTTCGGATCGAGCGGGCCGAGCGCTGCTCGCAATTCGACAATGCTGCTCTTCGTAGGCACTTAATCTCCGCCTTCCGAGCCCGTAGGTTGCGCCAAAGATGCCGCACGCGATTGTGCTTTCTTGGCACGCTCGATCTGGCTATGCAGATCAAGCGCACGTGCCTCGACCGCAGAGAATTTGCCGCCGTCCTTGATTACGTCCGGATCATTCAGTTCATCGACCGCTGCGCCATAGGCCTGGCGGAGCGCTGCTAGACCGCTCATGTTATTCTCCTGATCATCGCGGCAGAGCGCCGCCTTCCTTCGCCAGACCTGGCAAGGATTCCCAAAACTTCGCAATGTGGAAAGGGTCAGCCCGCCCTGTTGGACAATACGCGCATAGCTGCTGCACGGCGCTTGCGCTCTTCGGCGCCACCATCCGCCGAAGCGGCCACAGCATCGCCGGCCTTGGCCGAGTCAATGAAAGAGCGTATCATGCCACGCGTCTCTTCCATACGATCATGGATATCTTCGAGCGCGCGCTCATTATCGGCGGAAAGCGTCTTCCCGGCGCGCATGAGATCAATCTTGGCAAGTGCGCGGGCCACGCCGCGCTCAACAGCATCTTCAAGATCCTCTGGAGCCGCGCCGCCCTGGATGTTCTCTTGCGTCTCTTCAGCAGCCATCGCCGCGAGGATGAGATTGCCCTCATTGATCCAAGCGCGAAAGCGCCCGGGAATTGGCGAGTCGTCATTCTCTTGATCAGCTTCAGCGTCGATTTCTTCCCATAGCCACTCAAGACATTCAATATGCCAGCACATTTCCGCGACCTCATAGAGGCCGCGCTTCAGCGCATGACGGCGGAGGCTGGCGAACGCATGCTTGCCATTCTTATTATCGCCGTCAGTCATTTTCGCCTCATAAGTATCGAGAACGGCGCGCGCTTCTTTCTGCGCGGTCTCAGGCAGATCCTTGGTCTGCGGCAGGCGCGAAGCCGCATTGCGAATCCCGGATGCTACGGCTGTCATCTTGCCGTCGGCAATCTTGGCGAACGGCAATTTATAGCTGCCCTTGAGCTTCGGCGCCGAAGCATCATAAGCAAGAAATGCCGTGCGCGCCTTTTCGATATCGGGGCTATCCCCGTCGAAGCCGCAAGCATCGAAGATGCTTGTCTCCGCCGCCGCGCCGTCCCATTCAGACGTTTCATCGATTGGAAGCTCGCGCGACGCGCCGCATTTCCAATCGGCCTGCAAGGCTCGGCTACCCCGCTGGATCGCCCGTATTTTCGCTTCCCTTCGCAAAGCTTCGAGTTCCTTCCTTGGAAACACCAATCCGCCCGGAGCCCCATCGAGAATGCGCTCGGCCCATTCATAGAGCGGCGACGTATCGATGCCGGCCGCGCGAGCCGTGGCGAGCGCAGTAGGGAGCGTCGGCACCGGTACGGCCGAAATTTCGAGCAATTCCTGCCGCTTGAAATCAATGCCGCCGGGCCGGTTGCGATCGGTCGATCTTGTCCATTCGATCGGCGCCCAGGAGACGGAGACCGCGTTCAGAAAGCCGCCCTTGGTCAGGCGGAAGATCGTATCGGCGAACGGATAGACATCACGCTCAGCATATTCGATCGTCCCCCGCAAAGCGGCAGGTGATTTTGCAACATCGACGGCCTTGCCAATCGGTGGTGCCGAGGAATCATGGCACCAAAGGAAAACGGGATTAGCGAGGAAGTTCCCGAGCTCCCATCCGTCGTTTGCGATCGTGTGCTCATCGCGAGCGACCGATGCATCAGAGAAAATGTAGGAAATCGTGCGGTCGCCGTTATCGCCGATCGCCGCGATGCGTCCGAGACTACGCCGGCAAACAGGCGAGCCTTCTATAGTCAAATCACTCATGCCGGCCCCATGCCTTCCGGGATTTCTTGCGGCGGCCGGCCGGCGCCTTGCGGTGCCTCACCAGACGATTGGCTTCCGACTGCATCCATATTGAGCGGCTGATAAAGCTTGTCGCCGCCATCGACAGGATCGCGGCCATCGTCGATACGCGCCTCATTCGGAGTCAGGAACATCGACATGATGCCAGTGCGATATGCGTTGTAGCGCGTCGGCAGGTCCGCCTTGGTCAGGATCGAAAAATCCCAATCTATGAAGAGATCGTCTGCTTCCAGATCGAAATGCGCATCGAGCTTTGAGGACCAGCGCGCCGTGTATCCGGTCAGCGTATAATTGGCATATTCCTGCGCCTGCTGGGCGATGTTGTTATTGGTCGACCTACTGAGTTCGCCGACCATATGCGGCGGGATGCGCCAGATGCGGCAGATCTCAGCGAGTTGGAACTGGCGCGACGCGATGAACTGCATATCCGACGCGGACAGATTCAGAGCGTTGAATTTAAGCCCCTGCTCCAGCACAAGGATCTTGCCCGTATTCCGGACGCCACTGTGTGAATCTCTCCACTCTGCGGCCATCCGCTTTGCCGCAGGCTCCGTCAGTTTTTGATCTGTCTGCAACACGCCGCTCGGTTGAGCACCATTGCCGGCCCATTCCGACGCCTGCCGCTCCTGTGCGATGGTGAGACCGATCGCTTCCTTGGCCAGCATGATGCGCGAAGCGCCAAGCAAGCCGTTGAGTGAGAATCCGCGAATGTGGAGCATATCATCCGCGGGGATAAGAAACGGCTCGTCTTTCAACTCTGCCATTTCATGCAGGCCGATTGGCGTCACCCGATAGAAAAGACCTCCGCTCGGGGCCTCCCAAAGTGCGACGCGATCGGCATTGATCGGAATGAGCTTATAAGGGATGCCCCGCGACGTTCTCGCGATGACAGCATAGGCGTTCCCTCGCAAGACAAGCGAGATCTGCATCATCTCGCGAAATTCGAGGCCGCTCTGCCAATCGTTCGGCCGGCGAAGAAGATTGAAGAGAAAATGATCCTTTGCCAGCTCTCGGCCACCATTCGGGAGCCTCCGATAGATCCGAGGGGTTAGCTTCGCGACATCCTCAGCCAGAATGGTGACACAGGCCATAACGGCCGTTGCATTGAGCGCCGTCTGCTGATTGACGGGGACGCCTGCCGCGGAAGGAACTGACCATCCCCACCCGTCCCAGGCCATCTCATCGAATGTCGAGTCAGAGGTACGCCTCAGCGCCCAGGCAAGCGCACGCGACAAAAGGTTTTTGCGCGGCATGTGCTCACCCAAATACGACGAGGCCACGATCGGCGGTATAGACGGATGATGTCTCCGGATTGACCCGCATGCGATCGACCGCGTTGAACAGGGCCATGAGTGGATCGATTTTCGCGGACCCGCTGGACGCCTTCGTCACGATATAGGCATTCTTCGTCGCCTCGATCTTGGCATTGCTAACGCACCATGTCATGAGCGCCTGGCCAGCATGTACGAGATCACCATCCGATAGCGCCGTCTCGGTATCTTTGACGGGGCCGGCGAGGCTATAGCCCTGGCGCACGCCGACAATCCGGTCATCACCTTCTATGCCGCGCTCCTTCAGCGCATTGACGACGCCAGATGCCCCGGCCGGATCGAACCCGATATCAGCGAGCAGGCCCGACACATCAACACGCGCGATCATATCCGCGCATTCTGCGTGCGCCGTCTTCATGAGACTGACGAAGGTGAGGTCACCGGCTTTCTGAAAATCCTCGAGACGTGCGGCAATATCCTTGCGCCGCTCCTTCACACATTCATGCGCCCATGCGTGAAACCAAGCGAGCCATCGGCCCGTGCCATGCTCGCGGCCCAAAAGGCAAAAGCCCAAAAGATCGTCGAGACCCCCGCCGTCGACGCCGGCGACGATCACATCGCAGCGCTGGAGCAGCTCGTCGAAAGTCAGCGTCGGATCGGTGCGATCCTCCCAATATTCGGCGCCGGGCCAACCATCGATCCGGAGCCCGACGCCGATCTCGACGTTGAAGTGCTGCGATGCGAAGAGCCGAAGCTGGCTCTCTCCCTCATTCTCCGCTGCCCCGAGTTCCCGTTCGAGATAGACCTCATCGACGGAGCGGCCGAGATTCGGATTGACTGCCAGCCAATAACGCCTGGCCTTCCAGCCATTGTCGCGCGAGAGCTGCGGCGGCAATTCATAGAGGATTGGCAGCAGTGGCATCGCGAGATCGCCGTCGCGAACGGCGCGCGCCTTCTGGAGTTCTGACTTGAAGATGCCTGCCGGCTGCTTTTTTGATTGTGTCGTGATGACAATCACAAAACCGTCCGGCCTTGCTGTAAGCGCGCCGCGAAGCTCTAGAAGAATATCAGCCGCATTGGGTTTAGAGGAAAGCACGTGGAGCTCATCGATGAGCGTGCCGACCTGCTTGCCGCCGGTGATCACATCCGTATCGGCGGCCTTGACCTGTAGGGTCGCGCCGAAGCGCCGATGCGTGATAGTCTTGAGGTGATCTTGAACCTGGAACAGCTTGTCGAGTTCCGGATCGGCCTTGATGATTCCCTTGGCTTGCTTGAACGAGATGCCAGCGAGGTCCTTGGTCGGCGCCACGAGGACAAATTCGCCTTCTGGCCTATCGTTAAGGATGAGCGCTATGACCATAATCGCGGCGGCAGAACTCGTCTTCCCGTTTTTTTTTGGAATGAGCCAGAAAAACTCTTGGATCATCCGACGGTGAATGGATCGATCATAAGACCCGAAGATCGCTGAGACGATCGGGAAAAGCCATGCCCCCGCGACTTTCCCCATGGTCGGCAGGCGACCGGTTATCGGATCGCGATGCAGATCTGGAACATGCAGCCGCTTGAAGATCCGCAGTGCTCGTTCCGTCTCGCTCGGAAAGAGAGGCAGATCCGGAACCAGCGAGCGACCTGCGAGAACGCGATCCTCCCAATCTGGACAAGCGGTAGACCAAGAGGTCATTGGTTACTTCTTCGGCGGCGACAAAGAAATTTTTTAGTTCAACAGTCCTGACGGATTGAGATCATCGCCCCAATCCGTGCCTTCGCCAGCGGTGGCGGCAGCAGCGGCAGCGATCTCCTTCTTGCCCAGCACCTTATTGTCGGCCCGGTAGGCTTCGAGCCGCGCCACATCGACGGCGCCGAGGCCGCGGTCGAGCAGGGCACGGGCAGCCCTGACGCGGGCCGGATGGCTGACGCTGTTCTGCGCAATCTTGTTCAAGACCGCGATTGCAAGCGGTGCGAGCCTACGAGCTTCTTCCATCACTTCGCCAGGCGCCGTCTTGCGAAAAGCTTGGTCGAATAGAGGCAAGAGCATATCGACGCCGGTCTCCGTGACAGGCTTACCAAAGCCGCGATCGAGGATCGCATTGGCGGCCTGAATACGCGCGCTATCAGCTTCCGAATGCAGCATGATGGCCTTCAACGTATCCAGCGAGTTGCGGGCGTGACCGCGCGCGATCGTCTCGATGTCCTCCGGCGTCGCCGCGGTCGCCGCTTCAGCTACCTTCAGGTCGATGTCGGTCAAGGCGCTCGAAGGCCGGCTTCCCTTTTTAGGCCGCCCGGCTCCCGGCCGCGCGCCGCCACGGTTCGATTTCTTAGCGGGCGCTGCCATCGCAAACGATACAACCTAAGCTAGCAGTCCGCGTAATGCCGCCTGCGATGTTTGATTTTTGTGATTTATTTGAATTCGTGCCGGCATTATTCAAACGTTCGGCCCTAGAAAAAAATCTGTGCGTGGGGGCAAACCCGGTTGCATGGGGCTCACCGCTTCGAATTTAAACCGCCTACCCCCTGGGCGAAGATCACGTGCCATTGATCGGCATTGCGCCGCTC
Organism: Beijerinckiaceae bacterium; assembly: GCA_027346205.1. Lineage (GTDB taxonomy): Bacteria > Pseudomonadota > Alphaproteobacteria > Rhizobiales > Beijerinckiaceae > Methylovirgula. Next base: position 7,003 of record DAIESR010000215.1, on the reverse strand, counting down.
ACCACCCGCATCTTCCTTGAAATAATTGTCGTGTTGGCGGCAGAGTGAGCCGAGATTTTCTTTTGCGTCTCGGCCGCCCTTGCGGCGTGAGACGATATGTTCGCAGACCTTTGCCGGCCTACCGCACCCCGGCACTACGCAGACATATCTGTCGCGCCCAAAGACTTCGGCTCGCAGCTTCTTCCAATCCACCGTGAGATAGGCCGCATCCGCGCGTTTTTCAGGAGGCCGCGCAATACGACCCGATGCTGGTTTGATGCGCGCTTGCCCGAGCTTCACGCATCCTCGCGTTCGTTGCGAATGTGTAGGGAGTTTAAGACATAAGCCACCCTTCGCGGCGATCGGCTCTACCGTCGCCCAGGTCGGAGGTCCCACGCTTGGGGGTCAGCGCTCCGGTGGCTGTTATATCTAGGGATGATTGATTCGCAGACATTATGTCAAGGACTCTACGCAAGCCAACGACACACTCACCCGGACTTTTCCACAAAACATGCGCATGAACACGTCGATGCGCTCATGAGCCGGCGCTGCGGCGATCTCTGCCATCACGCAGTCGAACAGTCGCGGGTCCAAGACCTTGACCGGATCACCTACCCGAAATTTTATCAAATCCTCTTGTGCCGTGCCCGGCGCGACATAACGCAGACAGTCGCGCCGGAAATCATGCCGAAAGCACCCGCCAGCCAACGCCGCGCACAGATGTTCAATTACTCTTTGCGGCAGCAGCGCCGGGTTGCCATCACTCTGCACGATAGCAATCACTCTAGGCGCTCTTTCAATTTCCACGAAGAAGGCGGCACCATGCGGCTGCGCGACGAAGAGATAGCTTGGGAACAACATCGCTTGACGCTCCGCCGTGCGCCCGCGCAATCGGCGCTTCAGTGTGATCGTCGGCACGAACACATCGAACCCGCGCCGCATCAGCGCCTCGGCGGCGTACCATTCCCCATTCGGCGCGGTGGTGACGAGATGCCAATCCATCGCCCCCGCCGCAACAGGCCTAAACGTCCGGCTTTTCGCATCGCGCTCCGCAATCATCGCCTCATATCGGGCGTAGAGACTTTTGGAGATTTCGGCGCTCTCGATCATTTTTGCACCTCGCTCGTTTCTATGTTCAAGTTCTTAGAGCCAAGTTTTTGTCTCTTTCATTCATCCTCCCACTTTGGGAGGATCACTTTTTATCCTCCCATTAAATTATCTTTTAAAAACAATGGCCCTGGGAGGATAAGAAGAATGGGATGATTTTTTGCTATGAAACGCGTAAGGGCTTTTTTTAATTTCCTATACGCGCTACGCGGTCATTGCGCATAATCCTCCCTATCCTCCCAAACGCTTTAATTTCAATGCACTGATCCTCCCGCCGCGATCCTCCCACGGGAGCATGCATCATCCCAAAATAGGAACAAACACAGACCTTCTGGCTTTGCAGCGCAGCGTAGAGCAGCGGATGCTTCGTCCGTCACCGCTCATCGTCATCGCCTCCGCCGACCCAATCCTCCTCATTGCGCTGCCGCCAGGGCTTGCCATCCGCGTCGACGAAATCGCTGACGCATCTCGTCAGCGCAATATCGAGCCACCAGATCGTGTCGCTCTTTTTCGCCGCGATGCCCCGTTCCTTCAGCGCTTGGCCAAGCCCTTTGGCACTCCATTCGGTCTCGCCATTGGCCTTGGCCCAAGCGCAGAACAGCGCATGCATCTCGGAGGCTTTGATGCGGTGCTGCATGCGCTGTTCTGTACAGGCCCCGAGGAAGCGTCCGAGCGGGTCGCTGTCGGAGCGATATTCTTCCGTCGCGCGTTTCACCTCACCGGGCAGCTTCAAGCCTTCATCGAGCCAGAGACGCAGCCCATCGAGCAGCAGGTTCAAGACGCCCGAAGCCTCGGCTTTGAGCTTTTCGCCGAGATGCGGGTCGCGCCGTTCCGGTGGAATGAACACACTGAAGGGAACGAGCACGATCCGGTTCCAGATACCTTCGTCCGTCCCCGCCACCTTGGGCCGATAATTGCCCTGCATGGTGAGCTTCAAGTCCGGCTTGAACTGAAAGAAATTCTTATTCAGATGGCGGGCGTCGATCGGATCGCCACCGGTCACGAGTTTTACGAGGCCCTCGTCGAGGCTCGCGCCCTTTTTCGGCTCGCTCGTCGTCAAGAGCCTTACGCCGGGAAGTTTCGCGAGATCGGGTGTCGCCTGGCCGCCGGCGCGCGCACGGCCCGAATCGAGAAAGGTCTCGATACCGACGCTCGCCGCATAATCGCCGGCGATATAGCTCATGAGATTGACCAGGACACCCTTGCCGTTGCGCCCGCGGCCATAGAAAAACACCATCTTCTGCTCACCGACATCGCCAGTGAGCGAATAGCCGAACCATTGCAGCAAGAAGCTCTGCATCGAGCGGTCTAATTTTTGGTCACCTACCGCTTCGCTGCTTGAGGCGGAGATGATTTTCGGTGGCTGGATCTCATCGAGAAATTGCCGAAAGAGCGGACATAGAGCCTCAGGCTCATAAGCGACGGGAGCGAGCTTGGTGATGTAATTGTCGGAATCATGCGGCGCCAGCGCCACGTAATCGCCGTCGTCGCATTTGCGGATATGCAGCGTCCCATTGAGCAGATTGATCTTCATCGGATCGGCATCGAGCCTGTCGACATCGATCGCCAACATCGCCGCCGCCCGTTTGGAGATTGACGCGAGCTTCTGCGCGCTTTCTGAAAGACGTCCCCATCCGGCGATCTTGTCCGACCACCAGATCATCTCGCTCTTCGTTTCTTTCACGACGTAATCATCCGTCGTACGGCGGATCGCATCGGCTTCGCGTTGGATCGCCCGCACGCAATCATGCTCGCGCAGCTTGACGATCTCGTCGGCGCCATGCGGCGACCAATGCTTACCGTCCCACCACAGCCAGCCGATCTCCGGACAATAGCGCAGGCTCTTTTCATTGCGCGTAGCGAAACGCTCGGCATTGCCGAGATCGGTCAAAGGATAGCGCGCGAGCCTGCGATCGAGGTCCCCGTCTTCGCCGCCCGCGCCCGAATGGCCGCCACCCCCGGCATCCTCCCGGTCCGCTCCGGATGATTGGGAAGATCGGTCGGAACCGCTGCGCGGTTGATCGGCGAGGCCAGACGCCGCACGCGCAGCTTGCGCGCGCGGAAAGGCAAATATCTCAGCGCCTTCGACGCGGGAGGAAATATCGTCGGACGGCGACGTCATCCATTTGCCCCCATTTCGCCAAAGCGCAGATAAAATATCGCATTTTGCGATATTTTATCCTTGTGCATGCAATCGCAATATGCGATATTCATCGCATGAAAACAGTCGCTTTCACCCGCTCCGCCGCCCGCGATCTCCGCAAATATCAATCGGTTGCGGCGCGTCTTGTGGCCAAGATCACGCGTTATGCCGAGACCGGCGCGGGCGATGTGACACAATTGGTCGGCTCGTCCGCCAAGCGCCTGCGCGAAGGCGACTTTCGGGTGATCTTCGAAGAGACACCCGAGGAAATCATCGTCACCAAGATCGGCCCGCGCGGCGCCATCTATGATTGAGAGGACACCATGATCCAGACCATCAAGACCCCGAACGGCGAAACCCTCGTCGTTCTGCCTTTGGCGGAATTTGAAGCCTTGCACGAAGCGGCCGACGCGGCGCAACATGCCGAAGCGCTGGCCGCTTTGGCACGCGGCGATGAGGAAAAGCTTACGGCCGAAGAGGCGCTGGCGCTGGCCACAGCCGCGACCCCCCTCGCCTTTTGGCGCAAGAAACGCGGGCTCACGCAGGCGAAATTGGCGGAAGCTGCGGAGATCTCGCAAAGCTATCTTGCGGAACTCGAGGGAGCCAAACGCAAGGGCGATCCCACGCTGATCAAGCGGCTGGCCATGGTCTTGCGCATCGCCATGGAAGATCTGGTCGTCTGACACACTCACGCCGCCACCTCCCCGCGCTCATCTCGCCCGCGCTCATCTCGCCATTGATCGTTGAAGTCCTGGCCTTCGCGCGGCCACGCGACCCGGACGGTGAGCCAGGGATAGGCGCGCGCATAGCGCTTCGCCCCGCGACGCATCGCCATCTGCGTCGTGAAAGGATCGGAATCGCCGTCGCCGAGCAGGATCAGCTCCTCGACCGTCTCCTCGATCGCCATCAGCGGCCAATCACCGTCTACAGGCTCGTCATTCGGCACGAAGACGGGCCGCGCGCGTCCGCGCTTGTCCGTTTTGATCTGCGTCGGATGCCGCACCCGGCCATCCGCTGGCCCAGCCATATTGCCGAGCGAGAGAGCAGCGCGAAATTCCGCCCCGTCGAGCACTTCCGATCCCGCGGCCTTTAATGCCCAATAGACCGAGCCCACGGTCTCTATCCCTTCGCCAAGGCCGATCCGCCTCACTGCATTCGGCGCTTTCGCAATCAGCACAAAGCCGCCCTTCACGCTGCCGCGCATCTTCTTCGCCGGCAGAAGCTCGCCAGTCGTCGGATCGGCGACGATCGCCTTGCCTTTCGGCTGGTCGAGATCGATCCAGATCTGCTCTATGCCGGCAAAGCGGCCATCCGGGCCTTCGATTGCGGCAACGAGCGCCGGCCCGTCATGGATCACCTTCCCGTCGCTCCACAAAGGCGCCTTGGCGAGCGCGCGCAGCCGCGCGCCAGGCGGCACCGCAATGCCGCGCTTGGCCAGATAGGCCTCGCCGAGCGTTCCAGCGATCGGGAGTGCCTGGCTCCAGATCTCCCAGGCCCGCTTGCGTTCGCGCTCGCGATAGATTTTTGCGTCTTCGGCTTCCTTGAGCCGCTGCGCGTCTTCGGCTTGCACCCGCGCAACAGCCCGTGCCTCGCGTTCACGGCGCTGCTCGTCGCTCTCACTGCTCTTGCGACGCGGCGGCGGCTCGCCCGTCAAGATCTCGACAGCGAGGAGAAAGCCTTGCGAACCCTTCGGCAAATTGTCGAGATGCGCGACGAGCGCGATGGCGTCGCCGCCGACGCCGCTCTTGCGACACGTGAAGACATTTTTGCGGCCGTTGACCGCGAAACGATCGCGGCCACCGCAGCCGGGGCATGGATTGCCCGCGTCGCCTTCCATGCGGCGCGACCAGAGCCCGCGCCGCGAAAGCTCGTCGCGGATCTTCACCTTGCGGCCGCGCGCGATCCAATCGGCGAAATCAGGATCTTGCGAAACAGCGCCTGCGCTCATGCGACAGCCGCCTTCCCGAGCTTCCCGAGCCCAAGTTTCTTCAACACGTCCTTCGGCACATATTTCGCCGCGCTCGGATGATCGGGTCCGTAATAGGCATAGAGCAAAACGGGGCGAAACTGCATATCCATAGCAACATGCTCCGCAGCCACCGACCGCGCCGTTCTTTTCTTCGAGGCCTTAAGAAGTCCGACCACATTGAAATCGACAGCAGTGTCCCAACACGCGCGCCTCACTTCGCTCGGCAGAAGATCAAAGGCATGCATCTGCCGATCGAGCGTGGAATAAGCGCCGAATTGCGTATTGCTATTCATTCGCCTCGGGTCTCCTCGCTCGAAGACTCGATCGTCGCCCGCTCTGCTTTGATGCATCGGCTTTCCCGCGCGACGAGATCGATCGCCGCCCCGATCAAAGTCGACGCCTCACCATTGTCGCCGCGCGTCACGGAGGCCGCGAGCTGCGTGATCGTTGCGCCCCGTTGCAGCGCATGGGACGCGAGGATCGCTCCGTCGCGCGCGCATTCCTCGGCATTGCTGCCCGGCTTATCGGAGGAGATGAAGATTTCTCCGACTTCCCCGAGATCCCATGTCGCAAAGCCGAAGAAGGCGAAGCCGATCTGATAGTTGATCTGTCTATGCCGCATATGCGCGACATAGCCGGACCGTCGGTTCGGGAACCTCCGCCGCTCGCTCACGACAAATCCCCGTCGTCGTCGTCATATGCATCGACGTCATCAGCATCGGCATCACAATCGGCCGGCGCCGAAAGTCTGATCCGCGACGGCGGCTCGTAAGGCTTATTTGCACGCAAAGCCGATTCCTCATCCGTCAGCGCATAAGAAAAAATCGATGATCCGCCGTAATAGACGGTCTCATATCCATTCGCCGCGGGATCACCTTTTTTCGGAATGTCAACGCGAAGCATCTTCGCGCCGAAGCGCTCCTCTTCACGGCACCGACCGACATGTCGGCGATGCCCGAACACTTCGACAATCGCCCATTCCCATCCCGCTTGTTCGCCGTCGCACGAATCCGAGCTATCCACCGTCATCCTCGCATCTCCTTCACCTCGTCGCGATGATTGAAGCAGGCCCAGCGGCCTTCTCGGCCTTGCAGCAGCGACACACCGAAGCCGAATTGTGCCGGGGAGCGACAGACCGCGCAGAAATGCTCGCGCAGATGCGATGTCGGCGCGGCGGCTTTATCTTGCACCGACTCCGGCGCCTTCCGATCATCAGTCCGCTTTGCTACACGCTCGAAGAGATCCGCCATCAAAACCCGGCCTCCTCGCAGGAAGTGGACATTCCATAAAGGTCCGCTTTCGTGAGCTCGCTCGCGAGCGCCGGCCGGGCGTGGATCGCACGCGCCCGCAGCTCGGCGCAGATCGCCTTGGCCGAGAGATCCACGCCGCGCTTGGCGTCGAAGACGCAGATGCATTCGTGATGACGCGGCAGCTCGACGCGCCGCATGTTCTCGCGTTTGAGCCCATAGAGGATTTGCCCGCAGACGCGCTTGGCAACGAGCGAAAGCGCCGTCTCGAATGTCTCGCACAAGATCGACCGGCCCGATCCCGCGCCTGCCAGCACGGCGATTGCGCCATCGAGCGGCCCGACGAGCAGCCGCGGATTGACGAGATGCGCGAGCTTGCCGTCACGATCCAGAAAGATGCAATGCAGCGCCGATGTCTGGCCGCTCGCATTACGCCGCGCGCGCACGACCAATGCCGGCATCGTGCCCACGCGGCTCGCCCAATGATCGAGGCAGGGATGGTAACGAAATGACGAAAGATCATAAGCGAGCATTCCTAGCGCAAATACTTTGTGGAGA
>DAIESR010000177.1 GCA_027346205.1 Beijerinckiaceae bacterium | reverse complement strand
CGGGCCATTCATAAGATCGGGGAATGGAATGGCAAGCCGCGCAGCTATGAGCTGAGGGAACCGAAAGGTGACGACGAGGGATATGTCGTCTTATTGCAGAAGGGCGCGGACAGTAGACCCGGCGCCATTCTGGCCGCCGCCAAGAGCGGGGGCTTCTGAGCGCACACACGGCCTTTTGACAATTGCTAGATCACGATGATTTTGGATTGAATCAATCCAAAATCATAAACGTGATCGATTCCTATAACTTAGAGCGGGATAGGCAGATAAGTTTACCAATTTGCGTAAATTTATCTGCGCCGGAAAACCGGCTCCCACTTTTCCTCATCCCGCCCTGGCGGCGTCAAGTCGGAATTTTGCCCCGATCCGCCGGTTTAGTTTCAGTATGACGACATGCGGCTTTGGGCTCGCCCCAAAGGATCGAAAAAAGGATAGTTTCGGCAATGACTCGCTCGGCTCTCCGAATCCTGCCGTTCATTCTCATCCTCGCCAGCTGCCTTGGTGTGGTCGCGCCCGCGACGGCGGCGCCTCATTCTTCCCACAGCAAGCTCGCGGCGAAGGAGGCCGCCCACAAATCGAGTGGCAAGAAGAGTGAGGAGAAGAAGGCACAGCCAGTTCAACTCGCGTCCTACGAGGATTGGGGTGCTTTCGCCGCCGGCGCTGGCAAGGGAAAGACCTGTTATGCCTTGGCCCAGCCAAAGGATCGCCAGCCCGCCAATCTCAATCGCGATCCCGCCTATGTCTTCATCTCGACCCGCCCGGGCGAAAATATCCGCAACGAAGTCTCGATCATCATGGGCTTTCCGTTGAAGGACGGCGGCGATGCGCAGGCCGAGGTTGGCACCGAGAGTTTCGAACTCGTTTCGAAAGGCGCCAACGCCTGGGTGAAGAACCCGGCGAAAGAAGGCGAATTGATCGCGGCCATGAAGAAAGGCTCGACGCTGGTCGTCAAGGCCGCATCGACACGTGGCAATGTGACGACCGACACGTATTCGCTGCATGGCGTCACTCAGGCGCTCGAACGCGTAGCGAAAGAATGTCACTGAGAGCGGGGGGCTTCTTCCGCGCGGATTTTCTGCCGGTAGATTGCTCAATTTCTGGCCTGCGTCGGGGATCTGCGCCCGGCCACCCGGTGAATCGATCATGTCGCGCTGCGACATCCGACGGGTCGTGCCGCCTGCGCTCGCGCGCGCCGGTACGATCCTTTGTCTTCCGATTAAATTGTTATAAGCGTTGACGAGTTTTGGGCGAGGCCACCCTCGCATAATGGCATTCATAAGAGCACGACGGGAGCAACCCCGGCGACCCGTAATCACGGGAGGAAACCATGTCCGAAAAGACCTATCCCGTCACTGCCGAATGGGCGCAGCGTGCCTATATAGACGCGGCTAAATATGCCGAACTCTACGTCCGTTCCATCAGCGATCCAGATGGCTTTTGGGGAGACGAGGGTCGTAGCCGCATCGATTGGATCAAGCCCTTCACGAAGGTGAAGAACACGTCCTTCGCGCCGGACGCGGTGTCGATCAAATGGTTCGAGGACGGCGTCACCAATGTGACCATGAACTGCATCGACCGTCATCTTGCGACGCGCGGCGACAAGACGGCGATCATTTGGGAAGGCGACGATCCAACTCAGTCGCGTCACATCAGCTATCGTGAATTGTACGAGCATGTTTGCCGCTTTGCCAATGTG
>DAIESR010000159.1 GCA_027346205.1 Beijerinckiaceae bacterium | reverse complement strand
GTTCATGGCGATCATCGAGACGCAGACGATCGGCCTGCCGCTGGGCGAGGCCTGCGCACGGCTCTACGAGCGCATGCCGCTGCCGGAGGCCAATTTCTTCGGCATCGTCGTCTCCATTCAGCAGAAAGCCGGCGGCAACCTGTCGGAAGCGCTCGGCAACCTGTCGCGCGTGCTGCGCGATCGCAAGAAGATGAAAGCCAAGATCGCAGCCCTTTCGTCGGAAGCCAAATCTTCTGCGATGATCATCGGCGCCTTGCCCTTCGTCGTCGGTGGCTTGGTCTATATCACGAGTCCAGCCTACATCAGCCTGTTATGGACGACGTCGACGGGCCAGCTCGTCATGGGCGCTAGCGGGCTGTGGATGGCAATTGGCATTTTCGTGATGAAGAAAATGGTGAGCTTCGAGATTTGAGGTTTGGCGAATGTGGCTACCCGGCAATTTGGATTGCCACCTTGTCGCATGAACGCGCACAACAGGCGAGAAGTCGCGCCGCAGGAACGGCTTCACGCGTTCGATGAAACGCATTGCAACGCAGACGTTGAGATTATGAGCAGACAGGCGTCATGATGGGTTTCTTGACAGCATTATTGGACCGGCAGGTGCTGCTCGGCATATTGGTCGCAATCGCCACATTCGCGACGATCGTGACTTTGGCCATGCCGCTCTTACAGACCGACACGCTGGCGCGGCGCATGAAAGCCGCGGCCAGCGAGCGCGAGCGCATTCGCAGCCGCGAACGCGAAAGGCTTTATGAGAGCGGGAAGAAGGGCAATCTGCGTCAAGAACCCAAGGCGTTCATGAAGGACATCGTCGACCGGTTAAATCTGTCGAAATGGTTGGGTACCGAAGCGGCGAAAATGCAGATGACAATGGCGGGTTTTCGCGGCCCACAGGCGGATGTCGCCTTTCTGTTTTTTCGCCTCGTCACGCCTATTACGGCGTTCCTGCTCGCCGCTGCCTATGTCTTTCTGCTTGGGGGAGGAGACACATGGCCCATGCTTTTCAAGATTGGAGCGGTGATCGGCGCCGCCTATCTCGGCATCAAGGCGCCGGAAATTTATCTCCAGAATGCGATCAGCAAGCGGCAGAAATCGATGGCGCGGTCTGCGCCGGACGCAATGGATCTGCTGTTGATCTGCGTCGAATCCGGCATGTCGATCGAGCTGGCCTTCCGGCGTGTCGCGCAGGAGGTTGGCGCCCAGTCGATTCCACTCGCGGAAGAGCTCACGCTGACGACGGCCGAGCTTTCCTATCTCCCTGATAGAAAGGCCGCCTATGAGAATCTTGCGAAGCGGACCGGCGTCGACTCGTTGAAGCAGATCGCTACTGTGCTCGTCCAGGCGGAGCGCTATGGCACGCCGCTCGGCACGGCTCTGCGTGTTGTCGCGCAAGAAGGCCGCGACAGAAGAATGAATGCGGCGGAAAAGAAGGCGGCTTCATTGCCGCCAAAGCTCACCGTGCCGATGATCCTGTTTTTTCTGCCGGTGCTTTTCGCGGTTATCGTCACACCTGCGGCGATCCAGGTCACCAAGACAATGAGCGGCCACTGATTGCGGCCCATTGAGGCGGGATCGACTCTATTTCAAATAGCTAGAGCATGTCCTTTGTCGGAAAAGTCATCCAACTTTTCCGGGACATGCTCTATTGCGCCGCGGCGGTGGTCAGATGATCGGCGGCGAGACGCAAAGTACCGTCCGGCTGTGTCTGGCTCCGACGTGATTCGAAGGCCAGGGTCTTTGCCGCATGCGCTCTCGCGGCCTGCTTGCGGCTTTTTTTCATATCGAGCGCACGGATCTCGTTCCAGGGATTGGCCTGCGCGATCATTTGCCGAATAGCGGTGACATTTTCGGCGGCTTCGAGAGGTGACAAATCCCTCCGCGCGACCGATTGAGCGGCGTCGAACTTGCCCTCGAGTGCCAGAATGAGTGCAAGATTTTGCCGCACGCGTGCGTCGGCCCCGGGCTGTGCAACGGCCAATTTCAGCGTCTTCTCGGCAAGCGGCAATTGTTTGGAGAGTGCATAGGAAAGGCCGAGATTGGAGAGAACATCCGGCTGGTTCGGCACGATCTTCAAGGCCGCTTCGTAATATTCGCGAGCCTGGGCGTGATCGCCGAGCTGATCGGCGACAGAACCTTGCGCCGACAATATGGTCCAGTTCGGGTTTTCCGGCGTATGCGCCTGCGGCAGCACATCGGCGGCCTGATGCAGCCGCCCGTCATCGACGAGCGCCTTTCCATATTCGCCGAGAATATTCATATCCTTCGGATAAGTCGCTGCGAGCCGCTGGAGGACCGCGACGGCCTGTGCATAGCGCGTGAGCCTGCGCAAAGTGTGCGCATAGGTCAGTGCGATCCGCTTGTCATTGGGGTTGGCATCATAACGCCTGCCGAGGTCTTGCGCATAGCGAAACAGGGCCTGCTGCGAGGGGGGGACGCCGGCTTCGCTGCTTGGGATCGAGCCGGTGATATCATGATTCTGGCCGATGCCCTGGCAGCCGGCGAGAAGCAGAGTGGCGGCGAAGAGACAGGCCGTGCTTGCGTGCCGCTCATATCGGGCCAAGACCCGCTTCCAGCGTGAGGAAGGTGCAGAGCTCGGAGGCGTTGACGTTCGCATCGGTCAATCATTCCTTAACATGCCGCTTGCTAGCAGTAAAAAGTTAACCCTAATAAACTGTTAAGAAAGTGCGGCACGAAGTTTGAGAGTCGCGTTTCGACATTGCGATAGCGATGTCTGCGAGGCGCGAAATGCCCTTCGTGCCGTGCCGTTGGCGCATGTTCTGGAAAAGTTGATAGACTTTT
>DAIESR010000150.1 GCA_027346205.1 Beijerinckiaceae bacterium | reverse complement strand
TGCTCGAAGCCCCCCATATTTTCCATGATCGGCCTCCGATAGATGCAAGTCATTGCGTCCGTCCTATTGCCCGCTTGGCTCACTTGCCACACGGAAGACGTCGCCTCGAGACTCACAGCATGTCTCGAAAAAAGTTGATGGAGCTTTTCAGCCACTTTCAGCGAAAGCGGATGCCTCACTTGCGCCCGACAATGCTTTTACTCCCCCAACGGAGATACCGCCGCATGAGGAAACCGCATTGGCAGTAACGCAAGCCTATCAAATCCCGCCGGAACTCATGTCGATGTGACACCCTTCTAGAGCCAACCCCATCCATATGGATGGGGTAAATCTTACCGGCGCTCCGAGGCGCCTTTACGCAAGGACCGGGCCGTCACAGTTCCTACATAATAGCCTGGCGGCCAAATGCCACAATGGTCGCTTCATATAACATGTTTAATGCGGGGATAATGCTTCGCGACGGCCTTAAAAAACAATGATTCAATTCAGGGTTGAACAATGGCAGCAGTCCGCGCAGCTCAGCTCGGCGAACTCATAGGGCAGCATGTTCAGCGACAGCTGCCATTTCGTCTTCTCACTGAGCAATTGCTCAGGTCTTGCCGCCAGGCTTCTGTGGCGCGGTTTTCGGTTCCGAATCGCTGTTCGGCGTCGTTTCTTCCGAGCCGGCTTTCGGCTTTCTCAATTTGGCGAGTATGCCACCCGGATCATCCGGCAGCACGGCCATGAGTTCATTGCCGGTCGACTGCAACAATGGCTTCATACGTGCCGATTTGACCCATTGTGGCTGGCTCTTTTCAGGCACGAGCCAGGTGAAGAAGACAAAGGCGATCACGCATAAGAGAAGGCCGCGCACAGCGCCGAAGACGAAGCCGAGGGAGCGATCGAGCGGTCCCACTTTGGAATCGAGAATGGCGTCGGAAATCTTGACCGTGATGAGCGAAACGAGAATCAAGGTCGCGAAAAACACGATCGCTGCCGAGGCGGCCAGCGCAAGCACATCCTTGCTGATGTAGGGCTTCACATAAGGCAGCACCAGCGGATGAAAATAGATGGCCGCGAGCGCCGCCGCGCCCCATGAGGCGATCGCCAGGATCTCGCGCGTAAATCCCCGCAGCATGGCGAGCAGCGCCGAGATCAGGATGATGACGATCAGGCCGATATCGAGATAGGAGGGCATAGGCGGCCTCACATGCCGGGCGTCGAGGCGTTTGTTGCGAAATGCCTTCGACATGATGACTTGATAGATTAGACTTATAGCGAAACAGGAGAGGCGCGTCACCTCGCAGGGAAGGGCGGCGGGTCATGGCGGCTCCTTGGCGTCTTGTTCCGTCGAAAGGACGACGAGATCTTGACGTGACGTCATGGCTTGCGCCGCGTTTCTGCCTTTTGCGGCGTCGCGATTGCGGCGACGAGCGCTGCAACATCGCCGCAGATCTCAGGCGCGATGTCGGGAACGATGTTTTGCCCGATCGTCTCCTCCGCCTCTTGTGCGGAGGCAGGGATGAGCGCCCGGCTGAAGCCGAGCTTTGCCGCCTCCTTCAGACGTGGGACGCTATGCGCGACCGGGCGAATCGCGCCGGAGAGGCCGATTTCGCCGAAGAAGACGCTGCCTG